>JBEVKA010000411.1:0-5919 GCA_040509855.1 Steroidobacter sp. | reverse complement strand
GGCCGTGTTCATGCGTCTGCAGCGGATGGATTACCGCGCCGGCGAAGTCGTGATTAAACAAGGCGACATCGGCGATTATTTCTATGTGGTGGTGAAGGGCATCGCCTCGGTGGCGCGCGAAACGCCGCTCAACCGCGACGGCGTGAAGCTCGCCGAGCTCAAGATGGGCGACACCTTCGGCGAGGAAGCGTTGATCTCCGACGTGAAGCGCAACGCCACCATCACCATGGTCACCGACGGCACCATGATGCGTCTGGCGAAGGAAGATTTCCGTACGCTGCTGCACGAACCGCTGCTGGAGTGGGTCGACTACGAGAGCGCCAAGCGCATCGCCGCCGAAGGCGGACAGAGGGTCGACGTGCGCCTGCCGTCGGCGTTCGAGCACTATCGTCCCGACGGCGCGATCAACATTCCTTTGCATTCGCTGCGCCTGAAAATGAAAGGGCTGGACCGCAATCGCCACTACATCGTGTGTTGCGATACCGGTCGTCGCAGCTCGGCATGTGCTTATATTCTCGCCGAACGCGGCTTCCAGGCCAGCGTCCTGCGCGGCGGCTTGAGCTCCACCGAGCTGGCAGCTCTGCGCTGATTCGATTCCCCGCCGTCGCCATTCGCGCGAGGTAAGATGCTGCCCCTCTAATCTACGGAGGTGGCAGATGTCTCGTTGTTCCGCGCTGTTCGCTGTGTGCACGTTTGGCATGCTGGCGCCGCTCGCCAGCGCGCAAACCCCCAACGCGCAAAGCCAGGGCGAGCCCAGCCTCACCGCCCTGATCGCCGAGTACGAACAGCTGATCCGCAGGGACGATCCGGTCAGCGCGGGCCAGGAAGGCGATCGGGACGCCTTGCGTCGCCTGCCCGACGTGCGGCCCGAGACGGAGCAGGCTCACGGCAAGCAGCTCAAATCCATCGCCGAACGACTCAGTCGCATCGATAGCGCGCGCTTGCCGGAAGAGGCAGCGTTGAACCACATGCTGCTCACGGATTTGGTCGCTACTCATGCTGAACAGATTTCGTTCGACCTGACGCGCATCGCGTTCGAGAACGACAGCGGCTTTCACACATTGCTCGACTATCTCGCACGCACCACGAGCATCGGTTCGCGTGACGACGCGGACGCATGGCTGGCGCGCCTCGAAGCTACGCCCGCGTACTACGAACAGAACATCGCGAATCTGAAACGGGGCATCAAGACCAAGCTCACGCAGCCTCGCATCGTCGCCGAACGCGTGCTGGAAGTGGCTCGCAAACATACTGCGATCAAAGTCGAAGACAGTGCGCTGCTGCTGCCGTTCGCTCGCATGCCCGCGGGCATTCCGGCGAACGTGCAAGAGCAATATCGAGCCAAGGCGCTCGCGCTCGTGCGTGATCGCATTCAGCCGCAGCAGCGCAAGTTCGCCGACTTCATGGCCAAGGAATATTTGCCGGCGACGCGCCCCAAGCTCGCCTGGCGCACGACGCCCAATGGCGAGAACACCTATCGTTTCTTCGTCCGTCGCGAGACCACGACCCAGATGACGCCGGATGAGATTCATCAGCTCGGCTTGTCCGAGGTGGCTCGCATCCGCGGCCTGATGGAAAAGACCATCGCGGAGACCAAGTTCACCGGCAGCTTCGCCGATTTCTTGAAGATGCTTCGGACCGATCCGCGCTTCTATGCGCAGACGCCCGAAGATTTGATGGAGAAGGCGAGCGAGATCGCCAAGCGCGCGGACGATCAGCTGCCGCGTCTGTTTGGAACGCTGCCACGTCTGCCGTATGGAGTGCGTCCGGTGCCGGCCGACATCGCCGAGGGTTACACGACAGGCCGCTATTGGGGCGGCAGCATGCAGCAGGGCCAGGCCGGCGGTTACATGGTCAATACCTCGCACCTCGACCAGCGGCCGTTGTACGAACTGCCGGCGCTGACCGTGCACGAAGCGGTGCCTGGCCATCATTTGCAGATTGCGTTGTCTCAAGAGCTGAGCGGGCTGCCGTACTTCCGCCGCAACACCAGCCCCACCGCGTTCGTCGAAGGCTGGGGTCTGTACTCGGAATTCCTCGGCGAGGAGATGGGCATCTACCGCGATCCTTACGAGCGCTTCGGTCGCTACTCGTACGAAATGTGGCGCGCCTGCCGCCTCGTGGCCGACACCGGCATTCACTGGCTCGGTTGGGATATCGAACAGGCGCGGCGCTGCTTCACCGAGAACTCGGCGCTCGCGCCTCACAACATTCAGACGGAGCTGGAGCGCTACATTTCCTGGCCGGGCCAGGCGCTGGCGTACAAGATCGGCGAACTGCGCCTGCGCGGCCTGCGTCGCGAGGCCGAGCAAGCGTTGGGTGAGCGCTTCAACATACGCGAGTTTCACGATCGGCTGCTGCTCGCCGGCGCGCTGCCGCTGGATGTGGTGAGCAAACGGATCAAGGCCTGGGTCGCTGAACAATCCGCCGCGCCGGCGACCGCCGTCGCAGCTCCCTGATTCGTAGACGTTATTAACGTTAATCGTCGGCGCCGTTACAGTAACGGCGCCGCCTGGTTGCGCCCGAGTCCGTAAGCTTCGGGCTTGCCGCCGCACTGACTGTGTTTCATGGGGCGGCGTTCCCACGCAGGAGTTCCTGGATGATCGGACGTTACGTACGCGCGTCGTTCGCGCTTGCGCCCTTTGTGCTGGTCGCGAACAGCGCGATCGCGGCTGAAGTATTGGAAGAAGTGCTCGTATTCGCTCGCGGCGAGCAGCACATCGGCCGGGTCGCAGCGGCCAGCGAAGGCGCGGTGGGTGGGGCCGATCTTTCGGTGCGTCCTCTACTGCGCGTCGCGGAGCTGCTCGAAGTCGTGCCCGGCATGATTGCCGTCCAGCACTCCGGCTCGGGCAAGGCCAATCAATATTTCCTGCGCGGGTTCAATCTGGACCACGGCACCGACTTCTCCAACTATCTCGACGACGTGCCGCTGAACCTGCGCACGCATGGTCATGGTCAGGGATATCTCGATGTGAATGGCCTGATTCCCGAGGCCGTCGAGCGCATCGACTACCGCAAAGGTCCGTACCGCGCCGACACCGGTGATTTTTCCATGGCGGGCGCGTCGTACATGACGACGGTCTCGACGCTCGATTCGTTCATCGCCGCCGAAGGCGGCAAATACGATTGGCAGCGATTGGCGGCGGGCACATCGACCGAGATCGGCGCGGGCGAACTGGTCGCGATCGGCGAATGGAAATCGTACGACGGTCCGTGGGAGCTGGCCGAAGAGCTGCGACACAAAGCCGCGTGGCTGAAATATTCCGTGCCTCTGTCGAGTGCACGCTTGGAAGTGAGCCTGTCGGGCTATCAAGCCGAATGGCGGCCGACCGAACAGATTCCGGAGCGCGCCATCGGCACCGATGTTTGCGAGAACGCGTTCTGCTCGATCGATCCCACCGCGGTGGGTGAAACGCTGCGCTGGATCGCGTCGGCGCGGCTGATCGGCGATGACTGGCGTGCCACGGCGTACGCGCAGTATTACGACTGGCACATGCTGTCGAATGCGACCTACGACTTTCAGATCAATCAATTCGATCGTCGCTGGATTGGCGGCGGACGCTTCCAGCGTGCTTTTCAGTTGAACGACAGCGTGGCGCTCACCGCGGGCGTCGAGGCTCGTCACGACGACATTGGCAACGTAGGTTTACAACATACGGAGGCGGGCGCGTTGCTGGAAACGATCAGTCGTCATGCCGTGCGCGAAAGCTCGGCTGGTGTTTACACCGAGGCGACGTGGGCGCCGCTGGAACGATTGCGTCTCAGCGGCGGATTGCGGGGCGACTATTACGACTTCAACGTCGATGCTCGCATCGACGGCGTCGACGCCGGCTCGGAAACGGATCAGGCCGTGTCTCCCAAAGCGGGTGTCGCCTATGCGTTGAACGATCGCATCGAGTTCTACGGCAACTGGGGCCGAGGCTTTCACTCGAACGACGGGCGCGGCGTGGTGAACACGGTGACGCCAGTGCGTGGATTGAGCAAAGGTTCGGGTCACGAGATCGGCGCGCGCTTCGAGCTGGGCGCGGTTCGCCTGACCACGACGTATTGGTGGCTGGAGTTGGACAGCGAACTCAAGTTCGTCGGCGATTCCAACTCGGTCGAGCCCGGTGCGGGCACGCGCCGACGCGGCTATGAGATCGTCGGCTTCTGGCGTCCACTGGAGTGGCTGGCCTTCGACGCGGTCTGGACTGGCAGCCACGCGCGCTACGTGAACAGCCCCGGCGAATCGTTCGTCGCCGGCGCGGTCGAGAACGCCGGCGAACTCGGCGTCTCGATGGTGCGCGATCGCTGGGAGGCTAGCGTACGAGTGCGCCATCTCGGTGAATATCCATTGATCGAAGACGGCTCGCTGTACGCCGACACCGAGACTTGCGTGAACCTGCGCGGCGCCTGGAAATCCGATCACTTCACCGTCTATGCCGAAGTGCTCAACGTGCTCGATGAAGACGGCAAGGACATCGTCTACTACTACGGCGCCAACGTTCCCGGCCTGGATCCGCCCGGCGAGCAGGTCGACGGCCGCGTCAGCCGGGTAGAAGAGCCGCGAACGGTGCGCTTCGGAGTGAAGTACAATTTTTGACCTTTACTGCGATTCGTGAGACCGCCTTGGCGAGCGTCACCGTTTACGGCATCAAGAACTGCGACACCATGAAGAAAGCGCGCACCTGGCTCGATGAGCACGGCGTGCCGTATGGCTTTCACGACTACAAAGTTTCCGGCATCGATCGCGCGCGCCTGGAAGTCTGGTGCAAGAAGGTCGGCTGGGAAGTGCTGCTGAACCGTTCCGGCACCACGTTTCGCAAATTGCCGGACGCCGACCGTGCCGATCTCGACGAGCGCAAGGCGTTGACGCTGATGCTGGCGCAGCCCTCCATGATTAAGCGTCCGGTACTGGAGCAGGGCGCCAAGCTGCTGGTGGGATTCGATCCAGTGGTTTATCGGGCCACCTTCGGTTGAGCCCGAGGCGGGCGAGGTGAAAGCCGCGGCGTGATCTGCGAGACTTCGTCGCATGAGCACGAAACCGTTTACACCCCAGCCCATGAAGCTCAGCATCCTGACGGCGGCGCTGCAGGAGCTGACGCCGCGGGACAAGCGCGATCCCGATCCCGATCTCGCGGTCGTGGAGTGGCTGCAGTTCGCTCGCGAGATCGGCTCGCCCAATATTCAGTTGTCGTCGGCGCTGCATCCGACCGAGAGCGATGTGCCCGCCGAGGCGATGCTGGACCCGGTCGCGAACACGCTGGACCTGCGCCAGCCTTTCACCAAACAACGAGCGGCTCGTGTGCTCGCGGCCATGCGCGAGACCGGCGTCGGCCTGTCCGACGTGGGTTATTTCGACAACATGCTGGTCGCCGATCCGGCCGCGCGTCGTAAGAAACACGAATTCATGTTGCGTGCGTTCGACGCCGCCGTGCTGTTGGGCACCGATGCGGTGTGCGGCTTCGTGGGTCGCAATCCGCAGTTGGAAATGGATCAGAACCTGGTGATGTTCGAGGAAGTGTTCATTCCTCTGCTCAAGGAAGCCAAGGCTCGCGGGCTGACGTATCGCGTTGAGCAATGCCCGATGCCGGGCTGGAACGTGCTGGATCGCTGGCACAACAACATCGCGTACGCGCCGGGCCCTTGGATTGCGTTACATCGCATTTGCGAGCGTCACGGCGTCGGCGACCAGTTCCGTATTCACTACGATCCGTCGCACGCCATTCTGATGGGGCAGGACACCCGGTCGCTGTTCCAATATTTGAAAGACACGGGTTATGGATTCCTCATCGGCGGCTTCCACGTCAAAGGACAAGTCGTCGATTCTCGCGGCGTGTCCGCGTGGGGCTATGGCGGCCAGACCTTGCAGCGTGGCGATTGGATCGACGGTCAGCCGTCGCCGAACCCCGCCGATCAGGCCAATGCCTGGAAGAAACA
>JBEVKA010000410.1:0-6972 GCA_040509855.1 Steroidobacter sp. | reverse complement strand
GTGTGACCCAGAAGCCGGACAATACGAGCTGCGGCTCGAGAGAGCCGGCGAAGGTGACGTGGTCGCGGCTGAGGCCGATTTCCTCTTCGGTTTCGCGTAGAGCGGCTTCCAGAGGATTCAAATCGGTCGGCTCGACGCGCCCGCCGGGGAAGCTGATCTGGCCGGCGTGGTTTTTCAGCTGTGACGAGCGCTGAGTCAGCAGCACGGTCAAGCCACTGTCGTGATCGACGATCGGAATGAGTACCGCTGCGGCAGCGGGCGTTGGAGGAAAGAAGGCGCGGATGGATTCGACATCCTTGGCGGAGAAGCCGGCCGGCACCGCCGTCGTGGCATCGGCGAACGCGCGTGAGTCCTTCAGCCTGTCTTCAATCAGCCGCCTCAATGCAAGGCGATCATCGCGAGTTTTTGCTACGTCTCCGTCCAACCTGTCCACCGTCGTTTTGAATTCTTCGCAAGCTTGCTAGAGAAAGACGTCAGCCGCCTCCGCCGCCCTCAGCCTTGCCGCCCGCCTTGGTCAACTCTCTTGGATCGAGATACTTCGCCAGCTCCTCGGGCGACAGCTTGGTTTTCTCCGCGGCAACATCTTTGACCGGTCTCCCCGTCGCATAGGCCTCCTTGGCGATCTTCGCGCCCGCCTCATATCCGATGACAGGGTTGAGCGCGGTCACCAGGATCGGGTTGCGATTCAACGCCTCGCCGATGCGCGCTTCGTTGACTTTGAAACCCGCGAGCGTGGTATCGGCGAGCAAGCGTGAGGTGGTGGCGAGCAGCTCGATACTCTGCAGCAGGTTGTATGCGATCACCGGCAGCATCACGTTGAGTTGGAAGTTGCCGGACTGGCCGGCGATGGCGATGGTTGCATCGTTGCCCATCACTTGCGCGGCTACCATGGTGACGGCTTCGGGAATCACTGGATTCACCTTGCCTGGCATGATGCTGCTGCCAGGTTGCAACGCTGGCAGCGAAATTTCGCCGAGACCGGCGAGTGGGCCGCTGTTCATCCAGCGCAGATCGTTGGCGATTTTCATCAGCGACACTGCGAGCGTGCGCAGCTGGCCGGACATCTCCACAGCCGCATCCTGTGATGACATCGCTTCGAAATAATTAGCGCTCGGCTGTAACTGCAAACCCGTTTTGGATGAAAGCTGCCGTGCCGCGCGAGCAGCGAACTCAGGATGCGCATTCACACCAGTGCCAACAGCGGTGCCGCCCAGCGCAATCGCTTGCAAACGCACTCGCGAATCTTGCACGCGTGCTCTGCCCTGATCTATCTGCGTGCGCCAGCCGCTCATTTCCTGACCGAATGTCACGGGCATCGCATCCATCAAATGAGTGCGGCCGGTTTTGACGATGTCACCGATCTCACCGATGCGACGCTCGATCACATCGCTGAGATGCGCCAGCGCAGGCAACAGTTGTTGTTCGATGCCGAGCAATGCGCTGACGTGAATCGCGGTAGGAATCACATCGTTGGAGCTCTGGCTCATGTTGACGTGATCGTTCGGATGCACGGACTGGCCCGCGAATGAAGATGCGAGGTGGGCGATCACCTCGTTGGCATTCATGTTGCTGCTGGTGCCCGAGCCGGTCTGGAACACGTCGATGGGGAACTGTCGATCGTGTTTGCCGTCGGCGACTTCGAGCGCCGCTTTCTGGATGGCCGAAGCACGCTTGGCGTCCAATGCTTCGAGCTCGAAATTGGCGCTGGCCGCCGCCCACTTGATGAGCGCGAGTGCACGAATGAAATCTCGTGGCATACGCAGGCCGCTGATGGGAAAGTTCTCCACGGCGCGTTGCGTCTGCGCGCCCCACAGCGCGTCGCCCGGCACTTTGAGCTCGCCGAAGCTGTCCTTCTCGATGCGAAAGTTATCGTTGGTCACAACCACCTCCAGGACCGCGCTATCATTCTAAGATGAACAACAGCCCTCTGAACGCCATTTCCCCCATCGACGGCCGGTATGCCGACAAGGCCGCCGAGCTGCGTCCCCTTTTCAGCGAGCGTGGCCTGATCCGTCAGCGCGTACGCGTCGAAGCACTGTGGCTCAAAGCGCTCGCGGCCGAGCCGGGGATCGAGGAATTGCGTGGCTTGCCGGCTCCGGCACTCACCGTGCTCGACGCGCTGGCCTCGGAGCTCACCGATGCAGAAGCGGCCGAAGTGAAAAAACTGGAACGCGAGACCAATCACGATGTGAAGGCGGTCGAGTATTTCGTCAAGAGCCGGCTCGATGCCGTGCCGGCGTGGCGTTCGCGTCGGGAGTTCGTCCACTTCGCCTGTACGTCCGAGGATATCAACAATCTGAGCTATGCCTTGATGCTCAGGGAAGCGCGCGATCAGGTGCTGCTGCCTCGGCTCGACGCTCTGGTGACACGCTTGCGAGCACTTGCTCATCAGCATGCGGCCACACCGATGATGTCACGCACGCATGGTCAACCCGCGACGCCGACCACACTGGGCAAGGAGATCGCGAATTTCGCGTATCGACTGCGCGAACAGCGCACACGCCTCGCGGCGACGACGATCAGCGGCAAGATCAACGGCGCGGTCGGCAACTTCAACGCGCATGTCGTGGCTTATCCGGACGTGGACTGGCCGCGGCTCGGACAGCGCTTCGTGGAATCGCTGGGCCTGACCTGGAATCCATATACCACCCAGATCGAACCGCACGATTGGATGGCGGAATATTTCGATGCGCTGGCGCGCCTGAACACGGTGCTGGTGGACTTGTGCCGTGACCTGTGGGGTTACATTTCGCTCGGCTATTTCCGCCAGCGCGTCGTGGCCGGCGAGACCGGCTCCTCGACCATGCCGCACAAGGTGAACCCGATCGATTTCGAAAATGCCGAGGGCAATCTAACCCTGTCGAACGCCATGCTGCGTTACCTGGCAGACAAGTTGCCGGTATCACGCTGGCAGCGCGATCTGACCGATTCGACGGTGTTGCGCAATGTCGGCGTGGCGGTGAGTCACGCGTTGATTTCCTGGCGTTCGATCGAACGCGGATTGGAGCGAGTCGATGTGGATCCGGCACGCCTGGCCGAAGACCTCGATGCCAATTGGGAACTGCTGGCCGAGCCCATTCAGACGGTCATGCGTCGCTATGGCGTCGAGAATGCGTATGAACAGCTCAAGTCGCTCACCCGCGGGCAGCGGGTCGACGCACAGTCGTTGCAGACGTTCATCTCCGGGCTCGCTTTGCCCGAGTCTGCCAAGCGGATTCTGCTGGAACTTACCCCGGGCCGTTACGTTGGCTATGCGGAGCAGCTGGCGCGAAAGGTGTGATCCAAAGGGGCCGGCTGTTGTCGCTGAACGGCGAAACACCCGTCTATTACGATCATCTTCCAATAGCTTGAAAATCATCACGAATCATCGCCGGGCGGTCGGTATACTCCTGCCATGACCCTGCGTCCTGACCTCACCGTGGCCGCCGTCGTGGAACGCGACGGGCAATTCCTGCTCGTCGAGGAACGGGTGGGCAATCGCATGGTGTTCAACCAACCCGCTGGCCACGTCGAACGCGGCGAACAGTTCATCGACGCGGTGGTGCGCGAGACGCTCGAGGAAACGGCCTGGACCTTCAAACCGCGCGCGCTCATCGGCATTTATTTGTGGGAACAGACCGAACGTCAGCGCAGCTTCCTGCGCGTCACGTACGTGGGCGATGTCACCGAGCACGATCCCCATCGTCCGCTCGATAAGGGCATCGAACGCGCGGTGTGGCTCACTCGCGATCAGATCGTCGCGCGCTCGTCCCGCCTGCGCAGCCCGATGGTGTTACGTTGTATCGACGATTACCTGGATGGCGTGCGCTATCCGCTGGACGTCACCAAGCACGTGCTCAAGGATGGCGTGCTGTCCGCCGAGGCGCGGGCTCGTACGCTGGAGCATCCGGCGATCAATCGACTGATTTAAGAAGTGACTGCTGACTAGTGACTGGTCAGAATGGCTCCTTCCTAAGTTCTTTCTCTCTTCCGACTATTCACTAGTCAGTAGTCACTTCCAATGTCTTCCCTAGTCATCGTCGGCATGTCCGGCGGCGTCGACTCGTCCGTCACCGCATGGTTGCTTCAGCAGCAGGGCTACGAGGTCCAGGGGCTGTTCATGAGCAACTGGGACGAGGACGAAGACGGCTATTGCACGGCCGCCGAGGACTATCAGGATGCTCGCCACGTCTGCGAGCAACTGAAGATTCCTTTGCACAAGGTCAGCTTCGCGGGTGAATACCGCGAACGTGTGTTCAGCTACTTCCTCGAGGAATATCGCAGCGGCCGCACGCCGAATCCGGACGTGCTCTGCAATCGCGAAATCAAGTTCGGCGTTTGTTACGACTACGCGCGACGACTCGGCGCCGACTGGGTCGCGACCGGCCACTACGCACGCGTCGAGCACGACTCCTCGCACACTCGCGCCAGACTTTTGCGTGGCCTCGATCCAAACAAAGATCAAAGCTACTTCCTGCACGCCATGCCGGGCGACGCGCTGGCGCGTACGTTGTTTCCGATCGGCGGCCTGCAGAAAAGCGACGTGCGACGCATGGCGCGCGAACTGACGCTGCCGGTGTTCGACAAGAAAGACAGCACCGGCATCTGTTTCATTGGCGAGCGGCCGTTCGCCCAGTTCCTGGAAACCTATCTGCCCGCGCAGCCCGGCGACATCGAAACGCTCGAAGGCCGCCGGATCGGCGCTCACCGCGGGCTGATGTATTACACGCTCGGCCAGCGCCAGGGCCTGGGCATCGGTGGTCGCCACGACGCGGGCGAGCAGCCCTGGTATGTCGCCGACAAGGATCTCGTCCGCAATGTGCTGCTGGTCGTACAGGGTCACGATCACCGGGCCCTGCTCAGGAGCAAAGCCTGGGCGTCTCAGCTCGCCTGGGTCGCCGGTGAATCACCGGGGGCACGCTTCGAATGCACCGCCAAAGTGCGCTATCGCCAGACCGACCAGCCGTGCCGCGTGGAAGTCTTCGAGGACGGCCACTGCGAGGTGGAATTCGCCGATCCCCAGCGCGCCGTCACTCCGGGACAGTACGTGGTCTTCTATCGGGGCGATCACTGCTTGGGCGGCGGCGTCATCGACCGAACCGCCTGACCGGCCGCCGACCCGCTATAATCCCGGCGATTTGTCGGGCCGAAGTGCCCGGCAAGCCGATTAGGGGCGGCCCATCCGAGGTGGCGCCCCTGGCGCTGCCAGCGCTGTAGCCAGCCGCGCCCATCTCTATCCTCGCGGAGGACGCATGAAAGACTCGTTTAAGGCGCGCACCACGCTCGCTTGCGGCAACCAGAACTTCGAAATCTTCAGTCTCGCTGCACTGAAAGACCGCAACGTCGCGCGCCTGCCCTACTCCCTGAAAATTCTGCTGGAGAACCTGCTGCGCTTCGAGGATGGCGTCAATGTCACCCGCGAAGATATCGAGGCACTGCTCAAGTGGGAGCCGAAAGCCGCGCCCGCTTACGAGATCTCCTTCACGCCCAGCCGCGTCATCATGCAGGACTTCACCGGCGTGCCGGCGATCGTCGATCTCGCCGCCATGCGCGAGGCCATGATTAAGCTCGGCGGCAATCCCGACGAAATCAATCCGCTGTCGCCCGCCGAGCTGGTCATCGATCACTCGGTGCAGGTCGACAACTACGGCACCGCGAACTCGCTGGGCCAGAACACCCGCATCGAATTCAGCCGCAACACCGAACGCTATGCGTTCCTGCGCTGGGGCCAGACCGCGTTCCGCAATTTCAAAGTGGTGCCGCCCAACACCGGCATCGTGCACCAGGTGAACGTCGAACATCTGGCTCGCGTGATTTTCGATAACGAGCGCGATGGCGTGCGCTGGGCCTATCCCGACACGCTGGTCGGCACCGACTCGCACACCACGATGGTGAACGGCCTGGGCGTGCTCGGCTGGGGCGTCGGTGGCATCGAAGCCGAAGCGGCCATGCTCGGCCAGCCAGTCACCATGCTCATTCCGCACGTCATCGGCTTCAGGCTGGTCGGCAACCTGCCCGCCGGCGCGACCGCGACCGACCTCGTGCTCACCATCACCGAAATGCTTCGCAAGAAAGGCGTGGTCGACAAGTTCGTCGAGTTCTTCGGCGACGGCCTCGCCAACCTGCCGCTCGCCGACCGCGCCACCATCGGCAACATGTCGCCGGAATTCGGCAGCACCTGCGCGATCTTCCCGATCGACGAAGAAACATTGCGTTATCTCGAACTCACCGGCCGCAGCCCCGATCACATCGCGATGGTGAAGGCTTATGCCCAGCATCAAGGCATGTGGCGCGTAAACGGCGCTCCGCAGGCCGACTACACCGACGTGCTCGAACTCGACTTGAGCACCATCGAGCCGTCGCTCGCCGGCCCTAAGCGTCCGCAGGATCGCGTGCCACTGCGTACCGCCAAGCAGATCTATCAAGCCAGCTTCAAGAAGATGGCTGAAGAGCGCACGGCCAAGAATCCGACCGCGAAAGGCACCGCCACTGCTACGGTCGACGGCAAAACATTCGATGTCGCCGATGGCGCGGTGTTGATTGCCGCGATCACCAGCTGCACCAACACGTCGAATCCCGCGGTGCTGATTGCCGCTGGTCTGCTGGCTCGAAACGCTCGCAAGCGCGGCCTCACCTCCAAGCCGTGGGTGAAGACCAGCCTCGCGCCTGGCTCACGCGTCGTGACTGACTATTTGAACAAGGCCGGCTTGAGCGACGACCTCGATGCGGTCGGCTTCTACACCGTTGGTTACGGCTGCACGACCTGCATCGGTAACTCCGGTCCGCTGAAGGAAGAGATCAGCAACGCCGTGAAAATCGGCGATGCCATCGCGTGCTCGGTGCTGTCCGGCAATCGCAACTTCGAAGGTCGCGTGCATCCGGAAATCAAAATGAACTTCCTCGCCTCGCCGCCGCTGGTGGTTGCGTACGCGCTCGCCGGCACATTGGATCTCGATCTCACCACCGAGCCGCTGGGCACGGGCAGCGACGGTC
>JBEVKA010000409.1:0-3102 GCA_040509855.1 Steroidobacter sp. | reverse complement strand
CATGCTGGGCGGCGTGTCGATCCCGAACAACGATGCCGCGCAGGTCAATCTGGGCAATCCGGAGCTCGACCCATACAAGTCGGACAACATCGACCTGGGCTTCGAGTACTACACCGGCCAGGAAGGTTACTTCGGTGTCGCCGCGTTCCGTAAGGGCATCGAGGGCTTCACGCAGACGTTGACCACGACCGTTCCGTTCTCGAGCCTGACTCAGTACGGAATCACGTACGCCTCGCTTAATGCGAACCAGCAGCAGAGCATCGACAGCCGCGGTGGTCCCAACGTCGCGACGGTCCAGCTGCGTCAGCTCGTGAACGCCAGCGGTCGCCTGACCATCAACGGCCTGGAGTTCAACTGGGTGCAGCCGCTCGACTTCCTGCTGAGTGGCATCGGCCTGGATGGCCTGGGCTTCGCGGCCAACTACACCATTATCGACCAGAAGGGTCAGGGCGCGGCGCCGGCGATCGCCGTCGGCGTGCCGCCGGAGAGCTACAACGCGACGTTGTACTACGAAAAGTTCGGCATCAGCGCGCGCGTGTCTGTCACGCATAGCCAGGGCTCGCAGACGACTGGTCCCAACAGCAACCAGAACAGCGTGATCGGAGCCGAGCTGTTCGGCGACGACTACACGCAGTACGACCTGTCGTCCAGCTTCGACTTCTCGGAGCTGTTCGGCTGGTCGGAAATGATTCCGCAGCTCACGATCGATGTGGTCAACCTCGCCAACGAAGGGCGCCGCGCCTATCAGCAGTACTCGAATTCGACCTTCAGTTACTTCGAGTCCGGCCGTGTGGTGATGGTGGGTCTGCGTGGCCGGTTCGATTAAGGCCGCACGCTAGTCCATCGAGTCCAGTCCTCACAGCCGTTCGCGGGATACGTCCCGCGAACGGCTTTTCATTGCTACGCCGATTGCAGCTCCGACGCTGAGTTGCGCTCACTAGCGCCGTGCGCGAGTCGATACAGCGCGGGTAACACCAGCAAGGTGAGCACCGTCGAGGAAACGATGCCGCCGATGACTACCGTCGCAAGCGGTCGCTGCACCTCCGAACCAGTACCGACGTTGAACGCCATCGGGACGAAGCCGAGGCTGGCGACGAGCGCCGTCATCAGCACCGGGCGCAGTCGCGTCAGTGCGCCTTGCACGATCGCTTCATCGATGCTTGCGCCTTGCTCGCGCAGCTCGCTAATGAACGAGAGCATCACCATGCCGTTCAACACCGCGATGCCTGATAGAGCAATGAAGCCGACACCCGCCGAGATCGACAGTGGCATGTCTCGCAACAGCAATGCGAACACGCCGCCGGTCAATGCCAGCGGTACGCCGCTGAACACGATCAATGAGTCCTTGCCCGATCCGAACGCCGCATAGAGCAATCCGAGCACGAGCAGTAACGTCAACGGCACCGCGACGGACAAACGCTGCGTGGCGGACTCCAGTTGTTGAAACGTGCCGCCGTAATCGAGCCAGTAACCCGGTGGCAGATCGACCTGCGAGGCGATGCGCTGTCGAGCCTCGGTGACGAACGAGCCGAGATCCCGGCCGCGAACGTTTGCTGTGACGACAGCGCGACGTTTGCCGTTCTCACGACTGATCTGGTTCGGCCCGATCGTGACTTCGATGCGCGCCAGCTCGCCGAGCGGCACATACTCCGGTGGTTTGATGGGGCCACCGAGACTGTCCGCGTCGCCTTCGATCTCACGACTCACTTGTGGTAACGGAACCGGCAGGCGCGCGAGAGCTTCGGGATCGGCACGCGCGGCATCGTCGAGACGCACGATGATGTCGAAGCGACGATCGCCTTCGAATACTTGTCCCGCCGGCTCGCCGCCCAAAGCAGTGCGCACGACTCGCTGCAGATCGCCGAGAGCGACTCCATACCGCGCCAGCCGTTCGCGATCGGGATTGATCGACAGCAACGGCAGGCCGGTGATTTGCTCGGTCTTCACGTCGTTCGCACCGTCGACTGTGCCGAGCACGGCTTCGATCTGTTCGCCCAATTCGAGCAGCTGTTGCAGGTCGTCGCCATAGACTTTTACCGCCACATCGGAGCGCACGCCGGAGATCAACTCGTTGAAGCGCATCTGGATGGGTTGCGTGAACTCATAGTTGCTGCCGGGAATCGTGGCGGCGGCTCGTTCCAATTCCGCCAGCAATGCTTCCTTGGGCTTGCGTGGATCCGGCCACTGATCGCGCGGCTTCATCATCACGAACGTGTCGGCCACCGACGGCGGCATCGGATCGTTCGCCACTTCAGCGGTACCGAGTTTGGCGAACACGTGCGACACCTCCGGCAACTGCTTCAAACGCGCCTCCAGCGCCTTCTGCATTTCCACCGCTTGTGTGAGGCTCGTACCCGGAGTGCGCAGCGCGTGCAGCGCCACGTCGCCTTCGTCGAGATTGGGAATGAACTCACGACCCATACGTGCTGTGAGCAGCAGAGAGATCACGACCAGCACCGTCGCGGCTCCAACCACGATCCAACGGTTGGCGATGGAGCGATCGAGCAACGGTTGATAGAAACGTCGGATCACGGCCATGAGCTTATTCTCGCCCGCATGCATCCGGCCGCGTACCGCGAGCGCAACCGCTGCGGGAACGAATGTGAGCGATAGAATCAGTGCGGCGGTCAAGGCGATCACGACGGTGAGCGCCATGGGATGAAACATCTTTCCTTCGATGCCGGTCAGCGTGAAGATCGGCACGTAGACCACGAGAATGATGGTCACGCCGAACACGCTGGGCCGGACGACCTCACGCGTCGCGGCCTGCACGACGGACAATCGTTCCTGCAGTGTCTGCGGGCGCTGGAGTCGCGCCTGTTCTTCACCGAGTCGCCGGAGACAGTTCTCGACGATGATGACGGCGCCGTCGACGATCAAGCCGAAGTCGAGCGCGCCGAGGCTCATCAGGTTGCCGGAGACGCGCGATCCGACCATGCCGGTGATGGTCAACAGCATGGCGATCGGGATCACGGCCGCGGTGACGATGGCTGCGCGGATGTTGCCGAGCAGAGCAAACAACACCGCGATCACCAGCAATGCACCCTCGACCAGGTTCTTGGTAACCGTCTCGACCGTGGCGTTGACCAATGTCGTTCGATC
>JBEVKA010000408.1:0-6075 GCA_040509855.1 Steroidobacter sp. | reverse complement strand
GCGGGCCTGACGATTCTTTCGGGCGCGACCCTAGGGGTCACCCATGCGCAAACACAACCCCCAGCCACCGTGGCTACGTATCCATCCAATTCGGTCCAGTTTCATTCCGGGTCGAACGTGTTTCAAACATCCGGCTCGCCGGTCTTTCGTCAGCAGGCCGAGCGTTTCAAAACCCCGGAGGGGCGCGCGGCCGTGAGGGCTGAGCAGCGCGAGCAAATATTAGAATCGCATCAGGATATCGGCGAGCTGCTGGAGCTCGATGCGGCGACCGTGAGCAAGCTCGTCGAGCTGCTGGCGGATCTGCAGACCAAGGATCTCGAGCAGTTCTATGTATCGCCGCCACCGGAGCCGGCGCGAACCAGTGCATGGGAGGCCATACACGCGCGGGCGGAAAGAGAAACCGCGAAAGTCAAAAAGCTGCGCGACCTGCTCGGTCAAGAGAAGCTGGAGCGTTATCAGGCGTTCACCACTCAGGTGAACAATTACCGACAGGTGGCGACGTTCGACGCCCAGCTCGATTCGCCTCACAAGCTCAACCTGGAACAGAAGCAGCAGCTGGCCGAGTTGTATCGCGAGCAGATCCGTAGCGAAATCGATCGATCACGACTGTCAGTGCGGGGGCGGTCGCCCATGTTCGGTCCAATGCAGGGGCAGTTGCGGTCGCACGAAGAGTTGCAGCGCCAGTCGCAGCTGATGACCATCACCGCCAATGAAGAAAGCTGGCGGCGCATGCCAAAGTCCGACGAGCAGCTCAGGCAGCGGGCTTCGGCATTCCTCACGCCGGCGCAACTGGATGTGCTGGCGCGAATGCAGGCCGATAAAGCCAGTCGTTTGCAGCAGTGGATCGAGAACGCGCGCATACAGGCTGGGCTGAGTCAGGAAATTCCGGCTGAAGCGGAAGAGAAGCAGTCCGAAGCGCCGCCGCTACTGGATGGAAGCATCAAGCTCGCGGTCAAGCTCACCATCAACGGCGGTGAGGCCACTCACTTCACTCACACCGGTCGCAATGGCGAAGCAGTGACGTTTCGCGCGCAGGGCTTGATCGTGGAGATGCAGCCGAAGCTCTTCGTCGACGATGCCTTCGACGTGCGCGTGTCTTACTTCGAACCGAACAGCAGTGGCGGCCGACGTTTGATCGGTGAGTCCGGGCAGATGGGCGTCATCAACAGGACGTCGCCAGGCATGCCGCCTGGCACCGGTGGCTCCGGCGGCACTGTTATTACGGGCAATAAGGGATACGCAGTGGAATTGAGCACTCAGCTCGAACCCGTATGACCCAACCTGGCCCCTGTCGCGGGGCCAGGTGCGAGCTGTCTCAAACCGTATAGCCTTCCTTGGTCAGCGGCAGCGTGCGCACGCGATGGCCGGTCGCGGCGAAAATCGCGTTCGCGATCGCAGGCGCGACTGGTGGCACCGCCGGTTCGCCAACGCCGGTCGGTGTGAAATCACTCTCGATGAAATACGACTCCACCTTGGGCGCGTTGGCGATGCGCAGGATGGGATAGCTGTCGAAATTGTTCTGAGTGATGCGGCCGTTCTCGAAGCCGATCTCCTGGCCCATGGCGGTGCTGAAGCCGTCGATGACTGCGCCTTCGGTCTGATTCTCCGCGCCGCTCATGTTGATGATGGGGCCGATGTCGCCCGCGACGACCACGCGATGCACGGTGAGCTTGCGGTTCGCATCGACGCTCACGTCGGCGACTTCAGCGAAATGACCCGCGTGGCTGAAGTGGAATGCGAGCCCGAGGCCACGGCCCTTCGGCAGCGGCTTGCCCCAGCCAGCTTTTTCCGCTGCGAGCTTAATCACGGCAGCGGCGCGACCGGTGTTGAGCGAGAACTCATTGCCTTGTTGCAGCCAGCGCGGCTCGCCCATGATTTCCAGCAGGAATTCGAGATGATCGCGCTTGGCACTCGCCGCGCACTCGTTGATGAACGATTGGGTCGCGAACGCGATGGAGCACGAGCGTGGCGCGCGCCACGGGCCGGTCGGGATTTGCAACTTGAGCTTGGTCTGCGTCAGCCGTGCATTCGGCAACACCTGCGCGGGGAATTCATCGGCGCTCATGTCGCCGCCGCTGGTGGGCCGCTCGCCATCCTGCGTGAATGTGATGAAGTGATCCTGCCATGCGACCAGCTTGCCCGACTTGTCGAGGCCGCCCTTGAAGGAATGGAAACCGCCGACGCGGAAGAAGTCGTGATGCATGTCGTCTTCACGCGTCCACTGCAGCTTCACCGGCACGCCGGCCTGCTTGGAGATCGCGGCCGCTTCGCACATGTAGTCATTCATCAAACGACGGCCGAAGCCGCCGCCGACCCGCGTCTGATGCAATGTGACTTTTTCCGGAGCGATGCCGAGCACTTCCGCGACCAGCTTCACGCCGGCCTCGGGCGTCTGCGTCGGCGACCAGATCTCGACCGCGCCATCCTTGAATGAAGCCGTGGTGTTTTGCGGTTCGAGCGGCGCGTGCGCGACGAACGGATATTGATAGAACGCTTCGACCGGTTTTGCTTCGGCGAATACTTTCTCGACGTCGCCAGTGTTTCGCAACACGTCCGGGCCGGACTGTGGCGCGAGCTTTTTCGCCTGCTCGACGTAGTTGGTCCAGCTGTCCTTGGACGCGGTCGCTTCGTCCCAAGTGATCTTGAGTTTCTGACGAGCGCTCATCGCCGCCCACGTGGAGTTGGCGAGGATCGCGACGCCCGACATCACTTCGGTCGGCTTGCCGGTGCCATTGACGATGAATGCCTGCTTCACGCCCGGCAGCTTGCGAATCTCGTCGAGATTCGCTTCGCGCACCTTGCCGCCGACGGCGGCGCATTTCTCGAACACGGCGTACTGCATGCCCGGCACGACCTGGTCGATGCCGAACAGCGGTTTGCCGGTGACGATGGCCTGGTTGTCGACGCCGGTGATGCGCTTGCCGAGCAGTTTGTATTCTTCACGCTTCTTCAGCGTCAGCGATTTCTCATCGGGCACGGGCACGGCGGACGCCGCGTTCGCGAGCTTGCCGTAGCTCAGCTGACGCTTGCTGCCCTTGTGAAACACCGTGCTCTTGTCGGTGGTGCATTCCGCTTCGGGAACATTCCACTGCTTCGCAGCCGCGCTCACCAACATTGCGCGGCCAGTGGCGCCGGCTTTGCGCAGCTGATCCCACGACATCGGAATCGAGCGTGAGCCGCCGGCGCTTTGACGTCCATACACAGCAGGATTGATGGGGGCTTGTTCGGCACGGACGTGCGCCCAATCCGCATCGAGCTCTTCGGCGATAATCATCGGAAACGCGGTCTTGATGCCCTGGCCGATTTCCGGCGCCTTGGAATAAATGGTAATCACACCCTCGGGCGAGATGCGCAGGAACGCGTTGGGCGCGAACTCCTTCGCTTTGCTATTGGCAAGCGCGATGGCGTCCTCGCCCATATAAAACGCCAGCACCAGGCCGCCGCCCACCATGCCGGTGACTTTGAAGAAGTCACGACGGCTGAACTTGTTGGTCGGTGATTGAGCCTCGGCGGCGCGAAGCATGTCCTGCACGTAGGCGTCGGCGGAAAGCATCGATGTTTCGACTGCGCTCATGACGAATCCTCTACGTGAGATCAGTTCTGGCTAATCATTTCGCCGTTGACGGCGTTCGGGTCAGTGCTCTGGCCCGCCGCGGCGTGAATGGCTTTGCGAATGCGGATATAGGTGCCACAGCGACACAGGTTGCCGCCCATCGCGGCGTCGATGTCCGCATCGGTCGGCTTGGGATTGCTCTTGAGCAGCGCCGTTGCCGACATGATCTGACCGGCCTGGCAGTAGCCGCACTGAGCGACGTCGTGTTCGATCCACGCGGCTTGCACGGCCGTCAACTTGCCGTCTTTCGCGAGCCCTTCGATGGTGGTGACTTTCTGGCCCGCCGCCGCGCTCACCGGAATCGAGCACGAACGTACCGGTGCGCCGTTCAAGTGAACGGTACAGGCGCCGCACTGAGCGACACCGCAGCCGTACTTGGTGCCCACCAATCCCAGATGATCGCGAAGCACCCACAACAGCGGCGTGGCTTCATCGACATCCTTCACGACCTGTTCTTTGCCGTTGACGTTGAGGCGCATGAGAGTTTCCTGGCTGAGGCGGGCTGGGTAGCGAAGATTCTTTCACGGTAACGTGTCAGCGACAATGCAACTCGGCTCGCAAAGTCAGCGATTGGTCGCGATTCACGCCGCCCTGGCACGATCCCTGACCTCGACCTGACTACAATCTGACACCTGCCTTACAGCGGGCTGTCGAAGGCGGCACCTTTGGCCGGTGAATGCTCCTGCAACCCCGGCATTCCCGACATCCCTGTCGGTCAGTGCGCCGTGCGGAATTACCGCTGCCGCCGCTTGTGTAGAATCGCGACCCTGCCAGATCCGGAGAGCGAAACCTTGAGCGCCAATGTGAGCGAGAGCCTCGATACCGTCGGCACCGACGGCGCGATTCAGGCGGATGCGGTCATCGTCGGGGCCGGTCCGTGCGGACTGTTCCAGATCTTCGAACTCGGCCTGCTCGGCATCCGCGCCCACATCATCGATTCGCTGAAGTATCCCGGTGGCCAGTGCAGCGAGCTGTATCCGGAAAAGCCCATTTATGACATTCCCGCGCTGCCCGTGTGTGGCGCGCAGGAGTTGGTCGATCGCCTGTTGCAGCAGGCGAAGCCATTCAACGCGCAATTCCATCTGGGTGAGGAAGTGACCGAGCTGAAGGTGCTGCCGGACCGCACATTTCTTTTGCGCACGTCACTGGACACTCGCTTCCATGCGAAGACGGTCATCATCGCCGGCGGCCTCGGTTCGTTTCAGCCACGTCGGCTGGGCTGTGAAGGCGTGGAAACATTCGAAAACAATGCTGTTCATTACAAGGTGAAAAGTGCCGCGGATTTCACCGGCAAACGCCTGCTGATTTTCGGCGGCGGTGATTCGGCGCTGGACTGGACGCTCGAGTTCGCTGGCAAGGCGCGCAGTGTGACGTTGGTGCATCGTCGTTCCGAATTCCGCGCCGCGCCTGCATCGGTTTCGAAGATGCGCGACCTCGTCAGTCACGGCAGCATGCGGTACGTGGAAGCGACCGCGCAGTCGCTGATTGTGGAGAATGGTGAATTTCGCGGCGTGCGCGTCAAGAAGGCGGATGGAGAGATCGAGGACTTGCACGCCGATCGCGCGTTGGTGTTCTTCGGTCTGCATCCCAAGCTCGGGCCGATCGCGGAGTGGGGCTTGGGTCTCGACAAGCGCGCCATCCAGGTCGACACGGAAAAATTCCAGACCAACATTCAGGGCATTTTCGCGGTCGGCGACATCAACACTTATCCCGGCAAGAAAAAGCTGATTCTGTCGGGCTTTCACGAAGCGGCGCTGGCCGCATTCGCGGTCGCCTCACATTTGAATCCAGCGAAAAAGATTCCACTGCAATACACGACCACCAGCCCGATCATGCAAAAGCGTCTCGGCGTCGCTGGAGATCAGTAAGTTGGATCCATTGCTCGCCGATCTTTTGCAGGTGCTGAAACTGGAGCGCCTGGAGCTGGATTTGTTTCGTGGCGAGAGCCGCGATCCGGGCCATCGGCGCGTGTTTGGCGGGCAAGTGCTGGGGCAGGCGTTGACCGCGGCGTACGCGACCATCGAGGGGCGCGACGTGCATTCGCTGCACGCATATTTCCTGCGCGCCGGCGATCCCGACCATCCCATCATTTATGAAGTGGACCGCAGCCGCGACGGCAAGAGTTTTTCCTCGCGCCGCGTGGTCGCCATTCAACATGGCGAACAGATATTTCACATGTCGGCGTCGTTTCATGTCGCCGAGGACGCGATCGATCGCCAGGCTGACATGCCCGCGGTGCCCGATCCCGAGTCGCTGCCCGACATGGCAACGGCCGTCGAAGAGTTGAAACGCAAGGCGCCGGATCGTCCGCGACCGTTTCGCATCCAGCGCACGCCGTTCGATTTTCGACCGGCGGAGCTGCCCGATCCTACGGCCGACATTCCGCGCGAGCCGCGCATGAAGATCTGGTTTCGCGTCACCGATAGCGTGCCGGACGACCCGGTCCTGCATCGGTGCCTGCT
>JBEVKA010000407.1:0-18589 GCA_040509855.1 Steroidobacter sp. | reverse complement strand
CATCAGCGCGGCCTGCTCGCGGGCCTGTCGAAGACGTTCACGTCGACCTTGAAGGTCGGCGGTCGCAGCCTGCGCATCATCGCGAACCCGGTCAACGACGCGGCCGGCAAGCGCATCGGCACGGTCGTGGAGTGGGCGGATCTCACCGAGCAGTTGGTGCGCGACGCCGCCGAAGCCACGCGGTTGGATAGCGAACGCAAGATCGCGGCCGAGAGTCTGCGCATCAAGCAGGCGCTGGATAACGCCAGCACCGGCATGATGATCGCCGATCCGGACCTCAACATCGTCTACTTGAACAAGTCCCTGGCCACGACCTTGAAGAAGGCCGAGAGCGACGTGCGCAAGGATCTGCCGAACTTCAACGCGGACACGCTGCTCGGCACGAACATCGATATCTTCCATCGCAACCCGTCGCACCAGCGGCAGTTGCTGAAGAACCTCACTGGCACGCATCGCACGGCGATCGCGGTCGGTGGCCGCTCGTTCCGTCTCACCGCCAATCCGGTGTTCAACGACAAGGGCGAGCGCCTGGGCAGCTCGATGGAATGGATCGACGCTACCACCGAAGTCGCGGTGGAAAAGGAAGTGAATACGATTGTGCAGGCGGCCATCGCCGGCGACCTGAGCAAGCGCCTGAACACCGAAGGCAAGGAAGGCTTCATGAAGCAGCTGGCTCAGGGCATCAACGACCTCACGGGCACGTCTTCGCAGGTGTTGGAAGATTCGCTGCGCGTGATGGAGCGGATGGCGCAGGGCGATCTCACCTTGACCATCGATCGCGACTATCAGGGCACGTTCGGCCGTTTGAAAGATGCGATCAACGATTCGGTGCTGAAGCTGTCCTCGGTGATCTCCGAAGTGCGTACGGCCGCCGACAGCATCTCCGGCGCGTCCGAGCAGGTGTCGGCGACGTCGCAGTCGCTGTCGCAGGCGAGCAATGAGCAGGCCGCGAGCGTTGAGGAAACCTCCGCGTCGGTCGAGCAGATGAGCGCCTCGATCAATCAGAACACCGACAACGCCAAGGTCACCGACCAGATGGCGACCAAGGCGTCGCGCGAGGCGGGCGAAGGTGGCGAGGCGGTGAAAAAGACCGTCGACGCCATGCAACAGATCGCGCGCAAGATCTCGATCATCGACGACATCGCGTATCAAACAAACTTGCTGGCGCTCAACGCTGCGATCGAAGCGGCGCGCGCCGGTGAGCATGGCAAAGGCTTCGCGGTGGTTGCCGCTGAAGTGCGCAAGCTCGCCGAGCGTTCGCAAGTGGCCGCTCAGGAGATTGGCGAAGTCGCCAGCTCGTCAGTAGCGCTGGCCGAGCAGGCCGGTCGCTTGTTGAGCGACATGGTGCCCTCGATCCGCAAGACGTCGGATCTGGTGCAGGAAATCGCGGCGGCCAGCACCGAGCAGGCCAGCGGCGTCGGCCAGATCAATACGGCGATGACACAGCTGTCGCAGTTGACGCAGCAGAACGCGTCGGCAAGCGAGGAGCTGGCGGCGACCGCTCAGGACATGAGCAGCCAGTCGCAGCAGCTGCAGAACACGATGAGTTTCTTCACCGTGCAAGGCGTGGCCTCGTCGACAGTGACTCACATCGCGCAGGCGCCGGTTCGTGGGCAAACGCGTGCGAAGTCGACTCGTGGTGGCGCCGTTCGGCCGGTGACGGCGCGTCGTCCGGCGGGCGGTGCGACTGCCGAAGACGTTGCCGTCAGCGAACAGGACTTCGTCAAGTTCTAAGGCCGCGGCATACGTCGGAAGGAAACATTCATGAGTCAAGCAGCGAATGGCGGCGTGCTGTTGCCCGTAGGCGAGGGCGGCGCGCACGACCAGAATCAGTATCTGACGTTCATGCTCGGTCGCGAGACGCTCGCGATCGGCATCCTGGCGATCAAGGAGATCCTCGAATACGGACAGCCCACCGAAGTGCCGATGATGCCGTCGTGCATCCGCGGCGTAATCAATCTGCGTGGCGCAGTCGTGCCAGTGCTCGATCTGGCCGCGCGCCTGAATCGTGGTAGTCAGCCGATCACCAAGAAGACCTGCATCGTGATCGTCGAGATCCAGGCCGGCGAGGAGCGCCAGGTGCTGGGTGTCGTGGTCGACGCGGTCAACGAAGTGCTGGAGATCGCGGCGTCGGAGATCGAGCCGCCGCCGGCGTTCGGCACGGCGATCCGCACCGACTTCATCGCCGGGCTCGGCAAGGTCAATGGCAAGTTCGTGATCGTACTCGATGTGAATCGCGTACTGTCCATCGAGGACGCGGCGTTGCTCGGCGAGCAGACGGCGGCAGCTTGAACCGTGCTGCCCACCGACGTTTCGATCAACGACCGCGAGTTCGCGGCGATTCGCGAGCTGGCCTATCGGCTCGCCGGCATCAGCATGGGGCCGGGCAAGAAGGCGCTGATCGAGAGCCGCTGGCGCAAGCGGCTCAAGGCGCTGGGGCTCGGCAGCTATCGTGAATATGTGCAGCTCATTGGCCGGCCGGACCGGCGCGAGGAGCTGCAGACCGCGATCGACCTGCTCACCACCAACGAAACTTATTTCTTTCGCGAACCGCGCCATTTCGATCACCTGCGCGATCAGATCCTGAAACGCCGCGCGCCGGGCGTGAAGATCCGTATATGGAGCGCGGCTTGTTCGAGTGGCGAGGAGCCCTACAGCATCGCCATGCTGCTGGCCGATGTACTGGGCAACGTGGAATGGGAAGTGATGGCCAGCGACCTGAGCACGACTGTGCTCGCCAAGGCGCGCGCTGGGCATTTCCCCATGACTCGCGCGCAGGGCGTGCCTGAGCAGTACCTGCGCGACCATTGTTTGAAAGGCACCGGTCCGCAGCAGGGCACGATGCTGATCGCGCCGGGGTTGCGCAAGCGAGTGCAGTTCATGCACTTGAATCTGCTCGAGACCCCGCCGCAGCTCGGCCCTTTTCAGGTGATCTTCCTGCGCAACGTGATGATCTATTTCGATCTCGACACCAAGCGCAAGGTGATCGCCAATCTGCTGCCGCAGCTGGCGCCGGGCGGTTTTTTGTATGTGGGCCACAGCGAGACGCTCAACGGCGTGGTCGACAACCTCGATCAGGTCAGCGCTGCGATCTATCGCAAGGCTGGTCCGTGAGCGGAGAGGTCCGGGAAGTATCGCTGCGGATCGGACAGTTCTACTTCGGCAGCGGCTATATCAAGATCCGGACGCTGCTCGGTTCCTGTGTGTCGATCGTCATGTGGCATCCACGGCTGCGGGTCGGCGGCATGTGCCACTACCTCCTGCCACGCCGAGGCAGCTGCGGCATCGCCATCGCCGCTCCGGAGGGCAACTACGCCGAGGGCGCCATGGAATTGTTCATGCATGAGTTGCGCAATAACGGGACGCGCCCGTCCGAGTACATCGTCAAACTCTTCGGCGGCGGTTGCATGTTCGTCGATTCCAAAGACAGTCAAAGACCCTTCAGCGACATCGCGGCGCTGCGAACCGACGTGCGCGAGATATCGACGCGCAATGTCGTCGCCGGCAAGGAGTTGCTGAGCAAACATGGCTTCAATATCTCGGCTGAGAACACAGGCGGTGTCGGCAGTCGCACCGTGGTGTTCGAGTTGTGGAGTGGCGATGTTTGGATTCGCCGGGGTAATGCACTCGGCACCAACGGAACGCCGGCATGAACCCGATCAAAGTCATGATCGTGGACGACTCCGCCGTCGTGCGGCAGGTCGTGAGCGACGTGTTATCGCGCGATCCGCAGATCAAGGTGATCGGCACCGCCTCCGATCCGCTGTTCGCGCTCGAACGCATGAAGGCGCAATGGCCCGATGTGATCGTGCTCGATGTCGAGATGCCGAGAATGGATGGCATTACGTTTCTCCGGCGCATCATGAGTGAACGGCCGACGCCGGTCGTCATGTGCTCGTCGCTGACCGAGACCGGTGCGGCGACCACGCTCGATGCGCTCGCAGCCGGCGCGGTCGCCATTGTTACCAAGCCGCAGATGGGCGTGAAGACTTTCCTGCTCGACGCCGCGACGGATCTCATCACGCAGGTGAAAGTCGCGGCCTCGGCGAACGTTCGCAAGCTGATGCCGTCGGCAACGCCAGCTCCGGCTGTGAAGCCAGCTGCACCGGCGAGCATCGAAATCGGGCGCACTGGTCAGAAGTTGACGGCCGATGCGGTGCTCGCTCCGACCGGCGGCGCGATGAAACAAACCACCGAACGTATTGTCGCGATCGGTACCTCCACCGGTGGCACGCAGGCGTTGGAAGCGGTACTGAAGGGACTGCCCAAGGGCGCGCCCGGCATCGTCGCTGTACAACACATGCCGGAGCGTTTCACCGCCGCGTTCGCCGAACGACTCGACAAGGTTTGCCAGGTGACGGTGCGTGAAGCCACGACCGGTGTACGTCTTCTGCCGGGACATGTGTTGATCGCTCCCGGCGGACGACATCTCATGCTTAGACGTAGCGGCGCGTACTACTACGCCGAAGTCATCGATGGTGCGCTGGTGAATCGGCACAAGCCGTCGGTCGATGTGTTGTTTCGTTCTGTCGCCAACTGCGCCGGTGCGAATGCGATGGGCGTCATCATGACCGGCATGGGCGATGACGGCGCACGCGGGCTGAAGGAAATGCGTGACAGCGGCTCCACCACGCTCGCGCAGGATGAAGCGAGCTGCGTCGTGTTTGGAATGCCGAAGGAGGCCATTCGTCTGGGCGGCGCGCAACGCGTGTTGACGCTGAATGATATCGCGCCGACGATTCTTTCCTGGATGCCACCGACGTAATGTCGGCGCGTGCTACGGTTGAGGTAGCGACGCGAAGGCTCGCACCTTCAGCGTTTCGGTGAACTTGCGCATCTCGCCCATCTGTTCCAACAGCGCGCGGCAGTGCCTGGCCGGGACCGGCTTGCTGAAGAAATAACCCTGCCCGCGACGGCAGCCCATCTTGCGCAGGCATTCCAGCTGTTCGGCGGTCTCGATGCCTTCGGCGATGGTGTCGAGGTTGAGCTGCTTGGCCATCGCCAGCACACCACTCACGATGGCGGCATCGCTCGCGTCCACGGCCAGGTTGCGAATGAATGCCTGGTCGATCTTGACCGCATCGATGGGCAGATGCTTCAGGTAGCTGAGATTGGAGAAGCCGGTGCCGAAGTCGTCGATGTACACCTTCGAGCCTTCGTGGCGCAACGTGTCCATCATCACCACGTGCTTGTTTGAATTCTGCAGCCACGCCGACTCGGTGACTTCGAACGACACCCACTGCGGATCCAGCCCGTGTTCGAGCGCGAGCTCGTGGAACAGGGTGCAGAAGTCGGTGCGCTCGAACTGCAACGGCGCGACGTTCACGGCCACCGGCACCAGCGGCACGCCGGCGCGTTGCCATTCGTGCAACTGTTCGATCACTTTGCGCAGAATCTGTTCGCCCAGCGGGACGATCAAGCCGCTCTTCTCCGCGACCGGAATGAAACGTCCCGGCGAGATCACGCCCATTTCCGGCTGCCGCCAGCGCGCCAGCGCTTCGAACGACGTCAGCATGCCCGTCTGCAGATCGACCAGCGGCTGGAATTCCAGATAGATCTGATCGGTGCCGATCGCACGGCGCAGCGCTTGTTCGATGGTTACGTGCTCGCTCAGCTGCGCATTCATGCCGGCGTCGAACACCTGGAAGTTGTCGCGGCCCAGCTCCTTGGCGCGGTACAGAGCGATGTCGGCATGTTTCATCAGCGTTTCGGTATCGGTGCCATCGTCGGGATAGACGGCGATGCCCACGCTCGCGCTCGTCGCCACCGTCACGTTGTCGAGCACCACTGGCTCGCGCGCAGCGTCCAGCAAGCGGCTGGCGAACGTGCGAATCGCCAGGACGTTTTCGAGCAGCGGCGCGACCACCACGAATTCGTCGCCACCGGAACGCACCACGATGTCCGCCGGCCCCGTGGCCGCGGAGAGTCGCCCCGCGATGATGCGTAACAGCTGATCGCCGGTGGCGTGATCGCGCGAATCGTTGACGTTCTTGAAATTGTCCAGATCGAGATACAACAACGCGACCATGCGATTGGCCGCCGTCGCGTCACTCAGCACTTGCGGCAGCCGGGTGCGCAGATAGACGCGGTTGGGCAATTGAGTGAGCGAATCGTGCTCGCCCAGATGATCGACGGTCTCGCGATGCAGCCGCTCGGTCTCGACTTGCATTTCCAGGCTGCGTTTCAGGCGCACCGTGAATACGCTGAGCAGCACCGCGCATGCGGCCAGCAGAGCCGCGATGGCGCCCATCAGCATCCACGTCGTGCGGCGGCCCAGGTTACCGATCTCGCGCGGTTCCTTCGCGCTGAGGTATGCGATGGGTTGTCCTTGCACATCGCGTAGTAATGCGTAGCTGATGACGCTATTCGCGTCCGCATTCCGTGCGAACAGCGCTTTCTTGATCGGCGATGCGATCCATTCGCGTACCGCGCGTGGCGCTGTGTCGGGAACGCCGGATTGGAGCGATGTCAGTTCGACCTCGAGACGGCTGGTTTCGCGAACTCGCTGGATCTCATCGTCGTCGAGGAAACGCGCGAACACCATGACGGCGCCGGTCGGGTCGGTCCGGTTGGAGCGGTTGATCTCGACCATCGCGAATGCGAGCACGCCGTAGCGGGTTGCGATGAGGCGCTCGATGGGCTCGCGCTTGTTCAGCTCATCGAGGTGGGGACGTAGTTCTTGCCAGAGTTGCAACAAGTCGTCCCGCGCCGGGCTGACGAAGCGAGGCTGTTCGCCGAACTGCTCGGCAGAGTACAGCGAGCCCCCGTGAGGATCGAGCAGCGTGACGATGTCGACCTCCATGTTCTCCAGCGATGCGGCCGAGAAATTGGCTGCGATGAAGCTGGCGTCGTGATCCTGGACGAACTGATGCGCGTCATCCCATTCGGCGTAGTCGCGTGTGCTGATGCCGAGCTGGTTGAGGTCCGCGTCCAGCGCGCGCAGGATCTGGTCGGCCTTCTGTTCGCTCTGAGCCGTTTCGATTGCGTCGAAGCGATTGATGAACACGCCAGCGGCAACGATCAGCGCGATCGCCAGTACGGCGAAAGTCGAGGCGATGGTGCCGATCAGGACTCTGGTGCGCACACTGGCCACGCTGCGAGGATGACGACGGATTCATTCGATCACCGTGCTGTCGCCCGGGCGGCAGACGTGCTCACAAAATAAACATTCGCGACAATATTCGCTACAGCTTCGTGAGATCGATCCTGTGCGAGTCTGCTCGCCTAGGAGTTCGCCTCACGTAACGATGCGTGTCCGCCTCTCGTGCGGCGCAGCTCAGGCGCCGACACCCGAATGAATAATCATGTGCATGCGGACCAGATGCGCCAGCGACTGTGCACTCATCTTGTCCATGATGTTGCCGCGATGAACTTCGACGGTGCGTTCGCTCAGGCCGAGATCGAGCGCAATCACTTTATTGGCGCGCCCCTCGACCACCAGCTGCAGCACTTCGCGCTCGCGGCCGCTGAGCGTTTGGAAGCGCGCGCGGATGTCGGCATGACGACGGATGCTCTCACGGTTGTTAGCATCTTTCTTCAGCGCGACGTTCAGCCGCTCCAGCAGCGCTTCGTGGCTTACGGGTTTTTCGAGGAAATCCGATGCGCCCTCGCGCATCGCGTCCACCACCATCGGAATGTCGCCATGGTTGGTGATGAGAATGATGGGCAGAATCGAACCGGTGCGATTCAGGTGACGCTGCAGCTCCAGCCCATCCATTTCCGGCAGGCGGACGTCCAGAATCAACGCGCCCGGCGCGGCCGGATCGTACTGTTCGATGAATTGTGAAGGCCGGCTGTAAGAAATGGCGACATGCCCAGCGGCTTTGACCATTGCCGTCAGTGCGTCGCGGACCTCGTCATCGTCGTCCAGGATATGGACGATCGGTTGCGGTGTCTTGTTCATCCCCACCTCTCCCTGATGTTTTCTGTCGCTTCCGCAGTTTACATCGGTACTGAGCATCGAGCATCACGCCAGCGCGATTCGAACGTTGGCCCCACAACGGCCATGTTGACATGACCGCGGTGGAGAAATCGCTGCAAGCGGGGCCATGCAAACGCGCGAACGCGCCTGAGGCAAGCACTAATCGTGCTGTAAGCGCGTTAATTACCGATTGCTAGGGGGAACCACTTGAAACTAATTTTTCGGCATCATCGAGCCGATACAGCCTCGGGATCATGCATGCCAGTTCGCTAGGACAGCCGGGGCTGCCTGACCAGTATGTTGGGGTGGAGAAGACGCGGTCCGCATCGGCCGCTCCACCCTCGGATGCGCCAGGTCGTTCCATACTCAACGTCGGCGCCAGGATTGGAGCGGGCTTCGTGGCCGCGCTGCTGATACTGGCGCTGCTCAGCATTTCCGTGAACGCGCGACTGTCCGCCGCTGCGGCGGAGCGCGAGTGGGTTCGGCACTCGCTCGAGGTGCTGCAGCTCAATGAGCAGACATTTCGCGTGCTGCTGCAGGCGGAATCGGCGGCACGCGGCTATCAACTGACCAAAGCGCCGCAGTTCAAACGTCAATTCGACGACGCGACCATCGATGTCGAACGCTCGCTCTCCGAGCTGCGACGACTGACCCTCGACAATGTCAGGCAACAGCAATTTCTCGCCACGCTCACGCCGGTGGTCAGGCAGCGCTTGCAGGCGACGCGCGAGCTGCTCGACGCCAGCAGTAGCGAACTGCAGTTGAAGGTGCTGGGCGGGGCCGCCCTGATGGAGCGAGCACGCCAACTCACTCAGGCGATCCATCAGGAAGACAACCGGCTGCTGCAGGAACGCTCGGCGCGTGCGCGCCACTCGGAAGTAACCACTCAGCGACTCATCGAATACGGTGCGTTGCTGGCGGTGTTCCTGACCGGACTCATCGGCTTCTTCGTCACTCGCAGCATTCTGCGTCCGGTGAAAGCGCTATCGAGCGGCGCGACGCGCATCGGTACCGGCGATTATTCGCTGCCGGTGACGGTGTGGCGCGAGGACGAGCTGGGCCAGCTGGCAAGCGTGTTCAACGACATGGCTGCGCGCATCTTCGCTCGTGAACAGGCGCTTGCCGAACAAGACTGGATGAACGGCAGCCTCGCGCGCTTGTCGCGACTGATGGAGGGTGCGCGCGACCCGGCATCGTTGGGTGCGAAACTCCTGCCTGAGTTCGCGATGTTGATCGGCGCCAGGCAATCATTGATCTATGCGCCAGTCGACGCCGCGCGAGAGCACCTGGAGCTGAAAGCATCGTACGCGGCCGACGACCCGCCACAGCGAATCGCCACCGGCCAGGGTTTGATCGGTCAATGCTTCCGGGACGCCACTGGCGTCGTGATCGACAACGTGCCGGATGACTATTTTCGCATCGGTTCGGCACTCGGACAGGCGAAGCCCGCGCAGGTCGTGGTCATGCCCGCGGTGTTCGAAGGTCAGGTCAAGGCAGTGCTGGAGCTGGCGTCGCTGACGCCGTTCACCACCGCCGAACTCACATTGCTGAAACGCTTCTGCGACAGTTTTGCCACGGTGTTGCAAGCGTTGGAAGCGACCCGCCGCACCGAGCAGCTGCTGACGGAAGCCAATAGGATGTCGGAGCAGCTGCAGGAGCAGCAGGCGGAGATGCAGCAGTCGAACGTCGAGCTCGAACAGCTCAACGAGGAGCTGCAGCAGAGCAACGTCGAGATGGAGGAGAAGGCGACGATCATGGAGGAGCAGCGCGAGGCCATCGAACGCGCCAACCGCGAGATCGAGCAGGCGCGCGTCGCGTTGGAGGAAAAGGTTCAGCAGCTCGCGCTCAGCTCCAAATACAAATCCGAGTTCCTCGCCAACATGTCGCACGAGCTGCGCACGCCGCTCAACAGCCTGCTGATCCTGTCCAAGATCCTGGCGGAGAACGCCGAAGGCACGCTGACCCAGAAACAAGTCGAACGCGCCCACACCATTCACGGCGCCGGCAACGACCTGCTGGAACTCATCAACGACATCCTCGATCTGGCGAAGATCGAGTCCGGCACCGTGACCGCGGATGCCGCGCAGATGCGCATCGGCGATCTAGTGGATCATCTGCGACAGGCCTTCGCGCATGTCGCCGAGAACGCGCACCTGCGATTCGATATCGACGTCGGAGCGGATGTGCCGAGCGCGATCGTCACCGACGCGCGCCGGGTGCAGCAGATCCTGCGCAACCTGATGTCGAACGCATTCAAATTCACCTCCAAGGGCGGCGTGACGTTGAAGGTCGAACGTGTCACGTCAGGTTGGGGCGGCGACGTGCCAACCCTCGCTGCCGCCGACGCGGTCATCGCATTCCGTGTGATCGATACCGGCATCGGCGTGCCCGAAGATCGCCGCGAAGTTATTTTCGAAGCGTTCCGACAAGCGGACGCGGGTACTGCGCGGCGCTACGGCGGCACCGGGCTGGGTTTGTCCATCAGCCGCGAGCTGACACGGCTGTTGCAAGGTGCGCTCACGCTGGAGAGTAATGCCGGTGCGGGAAGCACGTTCTCGTTATATCTGCCGCGCGCACTCACCGACGCTCCGGAGTCGAAAGTCGTGTCGCCGTCGCCATTAACTACGCCGCGGGTCGCGCCTCGGCCGGTGGAGGAGGCGCATAGTACCGATGAAGTAGTGGTCGAGGATCCGGCAGAGGAAACCGACGACGACCGCTCCAACCTGCAGCCTGGCGATCGCATCCTGCTGGTGATCGAGGACGACCGTAGTTTCTCCGCAGTGCTGGCCGACTTCGCGCGCGAGAAGGGTTTCAAAGTCATCATCGAGCGCTCGGCGCAGGAGGCGCTGCGCTCTACCAAACGTTTTCGTCCGTGCGCCATCACGCTCGATCTGCTGTTGAGGGACAGCAATGGCTGGGCGGTGCTCGACCGCTTGAAGCACGATGCGGAGTTGCGTCATCTGCCAGTGCACGTGATATCCGTGGACGACCAGCGCGAACGCGCCTTGATGCAGGGAGCGATGTCGTTTCTGCACAAGCCCGTGACGCGCGAGATGCTCGACGCGGTGTTGGGCGAGACGTTGCGGTTGGTCGACGATCCGGTGCGACGACTGCTCGTCGTCGAAGACGACGCTCGTCAACGGCAGGCCGTCACCGATCTGTTCGGCGACAGCGACGTGCAGCTGGTCGCCGTTGGAACGGCGGGGGAAGCGCTGAGGGCGCTCGAAGAAGGACGTTTCCAATGCATGGTGGCCGATCTGGGTTTGCCGGACATGAGCGGCGCCGACCTCATCGCCACCATGCATCGTCGCCTCGGCAAACGAGCGCCGCCGGTGGTGATCTATACCGGCAAGCCGCTCACGCGCACCGAGGAAACCGAGCTGCGCGCGATGTCCGAGGCCATCGTCGTCAAGGACGCCAGCTCACCGGAGCGGCTGCTGGATGAAACATCTTTGTTTCTACACTATCCGCCGTCGCGCCTGCCCGAGTCGCGGCAACGGTTGCTGGAGCGGGCGCGCAAGGACGATCCGATACTGCGAGGTCGCAGCGTGCTGGTGGTCGACGACGATGTTCGCAACATCTTCGCCATCACCGCCGGACTGGAAAGTCACCAGATGCGCGTGCGCTATGCGGAGAGCGGCGCTGCAGCCTTGGAGATTTTGAATACGCCGGAGCACTTCGACGTGGTGCTCATGGATGTGATGATGCCGGAGATGGACGGATTCGAAGCGATCCGACGGCTGCGAATGATCGAGCGCCACGCCGACCTGCCTGTCATCGTGCTCACGGCCAAGGCCATGGCTCGCGCGCGCGAACAATGTTTGAAGTCCGGCGCGTCCGACTATCTCGCCAAGCCTGTCGATCTGGATCAGCTGCGCTCGATGCTCCGTGTATGGCTATACAAGAATCGCTAGCGCCCGCGGCTTGACGTTCCATGGCTCATCTCATGGCGTCGGACGAACATCCATTCTCCGGTGAACCGCTGATCGACGACAGCAGCATCGGCGGATTGCCCGGATTGCAGTTGTTCCTCGATCAACTGTTCGAGTTGAGCGGCGTGGATCTGCGCGGCTACGGCAGGCGAGCGCTGCAACGACGCTTGCGCAGCGTGCTGTCGAGCGAGGGCTTGTCGAGCGTGGACGAATTGGGCGAACGCATGCGCCACGATCCGCGTGTGCTCGACCAGGTGCTCGACAAACTCATGCTGCGGGTCACGACCATGTTTCGCGACCCGAAATTCTTTCGCTGCTTTCGCGAGCGCGTGGTCCCGGTGTTACGCACCTACCCGTATCCACGACTGTGGGTCGCCGGCTGTTCGACAGGGCAGGAGGCGCTGTCGCTGGCGATCGTGCTGCGCGAGGAGGGCCTGTATGAACGCTGCCGGATCTATGCGACGGACATCAACGAGGCGGTGCTCGAACAGGCTCGCAGTGGTTTGTTGCCGCTGCCGAGTCTCGATGAGTATCAACAGAACTATCGCGTATCGGGAGGGGTGCGCGAGCTATCGGATTACTACAGCTGCGGCAAGTCATGGGCAGTCGCGGATCCGGCGGTGCTGGAGCGCATCGCGGTGTTTCGCCACGATCTGGCGCGCGACGCCTCGTTCAATGAGTTTCACGTGATCTTTTGTCGGAATGTGATGATGTATTTCGACTCGGCGCTGCGCGATCGTGTGCATCAATTGTTCCGGGACAGCCTGGTGAGATTCGGCTTCCTGGCGCTGGGCCAGAGCGAATCGTTGCACCTGTCCCGGCATCAGTCGTGCTACGAGCAGCTGTCGATGCGACAGCGCATCTATCGCAAGGTGTGCTGAGCCGGTGGCGAGGAGAGAGGTGATGGCGCAAGCGCATGTCTCCAACATTCTGCTGGTCGACGACGAGCAGGCCAATCTCGACGCTCTGGAAGCAGTGCTGGAGAGCCTCGGGCAGCGGCTGATCCGCGCACTGCGCGGTGAGCAGGCACTCAGGTGCGTGCTGGAGCACGACTTCGCGGTCATTCTGCTGGATGTGCAGATGCCGGGCATGAGCGGCATCGAAACGGCGGCACTGATTCGCGCCCGCGAACGTTCGCGCACCACGCCGATCATTTTCCTGACCGGCATGATGCGCACCGCGGAGATGGTGTTTAGCGGCTATTCGGCGGGCGCCGTCGATTATTTGATGAAGCCGCTGGAGCCCGAAGTGCTGCGGGCCAAGGTCGCGGTGTTCGTCGAGCTGGATCGCGCCCGGCATGAGCTGGAGCAGGAAATCACCGAGCGCGTGCGCATCGCCGAGCAGGTCAGCGAGCTCAACCTCGCCTTACGGCAGAAGAACGACGACCTGCTCGCGGCCAACGCCGATCTGGAAGCGTTCTGTCACTCCGTGTCGCACGACCTGCGCATGCCGCTGCGTCACATCCACTCCTATATATCCATCCTGGAGGCGTCGGCGAGCAGCAAGCTCAACCTCGAAGAGCGCCGTCACGTGCAGACGGTGCAGAAGGCTGCGTTACGCATGACGCGATTGATCGACGACCTGCTGGCGTTCTCGCGCATCGGCCGCGCCTCCATGCATCGCCAGCACATTCGCATGGATGAATTGATCGACGAAACCTTCCAGGAGCTGGCGCCGGACCTGCACGATCGGCGCATCGATTGGGAACGGCACGTCATGCCGGACACTGATGGCGATCCGCAGCTGATGAAACAAGTGTGGGTGAACCTGCTGGCCAACGCCGTGAAGTACACGCGGCCGCGCGATCCAGCGAAGATCGAGATCGGCGCCGACGTCGCCGAGAACGAGATCATCTATTACGTCAAGGACAACGGCGTCGGCTTCAACATGCAATACGCCGATCGCCTGTTCGGCGTGTTTCAGCGCCTGCATGCCGACAAGGATTTCGAAGGCACGGGCGTTGGCCTCGCAAACGTACGGCGCATCGTGCAGCGTCACGGCGGCCGCACCTGGGCCGAAGGCGTCGAAGGCAGCGGCGCGACGGTTTATTTCTCCCTGCCCGCCGCCGGCAACGCCTGAGATTTGCACCAGCGCTGCAGCGTGCGCTCGAAATCCGCCACCGAGTACGGTTTGGCGATGTAGTCATCCATGCCCGCGTCCAGACATCGTTCCCGATCTTCGGCCATTGCATTGGCGGTGAGCGCGACGATGGGCAAGTGACCGCCGGTTTCCAATTCACGATCGCGAATGTTTCGTGTGGCTTCGAAGCCATCCATTTCCGGCATCTGGCAATCCATGAACACCAGATCGTAGTGTTCGCGAGCGGTGCGCTCGCAGGCGATGCGGCCGTTCTCGGCGATGTCCACGTCGCAGCCGAATTTCTTCAGCAAGCGCGTGGCAAGCATGCGATTCACGGCGTGATCCTCGACGACCAGCACGCGAGTGCAGCCGTTGCGGGACTGATCGCCTTCCAGCGCTGGCGGACGCGGTGAGTCCAGCGTCAACACTTTGTTGGTCCCGGTCGTCTCGGAGCGCTGTGCGAACGGCAGCGTGAACCAGAATGTCGATCCCGAACCTGGCCGGCTGCGGGCGCCGATCTGACCGCCCATCAACTCCACCAGTTGTTTGGAGATCGCCAGGCCCAGGCCCGTGCCGCCGTACTTGCGTGTGGTCGAGGAGTCGGCCTGCGTGAATTTGGTGAACAGACGATCCAACTGCTCGGGCTCGATGCCGATGCCGGTGTCTTCTACTTCGATACGCAGCATGCCACTGGCATCGGCACAGGTGCGAAGAGTGACGCGTCCGGCTTCCGTGAACTTGATGGCGTTCGAAACCAGGTTCAACAGCACCTGTCGCAACCGACCGGGGTCCGCGATGATGTTCGATGACAGCGCAGGCGCCCAATGCACGTCGAACCCGAGATTCTTTTCCTCCGCGCGAGGGCGCAGCAGCGTGCACACGTCGCGAGCGATCCGCTTTGCGTCGACATGCGTGCGCGCCATCGACACATGTCCCGCCTCGATGCCGGAAATATCCAGGATGTCATCGATGATGGTCAGCAGCGAGCTGCCGGAATCGCGGATCGTCGTGGCCAGCTTCCGTTGTTCGCAGTCGAGCCCCGTGCCGAGCAGCAGCTCGGTGAAGCCGATCACACCGTTCATCGGAGTGCGAATCTCATGACTCATGGTCGCCAGGAAGTCGCTCTTGGCCTTGCTCGCGGCCTCGGCGGCGTTGCGCGCCTGGATCAACTCCACTTCGACACGCTTCAGTTCCGTGATATCGATGGACGTGCCGGAGATGCGCACGGCCAGGCCGTTGACATCGCGTTCGATCACCGAGCCGCGAATCAGGATCGAAATCCAACGCCCGCTCTTGTGCAACATGCGCGCTTCGCTTTCGAACGACGGTGCTTCGCCCAGGCTGCAGCGCTGGATCTGCAGCATCACGCGAGCGAAATCGTCCGGATGCATGTCGCGGCTCCAGAGCGTCGGCGGCGCCTGTTCGATTTCTTCTCCGGTGTAGCCGAGCATCGGGATCCAGTTGCCGTTGAACTCCAGCGCGGTGGTCACCAGGTCGCAGTCCCACAGGCAGACGCCTGAGCCCTGAATCGCGCGCTCGTGACGTTCCCGCAGCAGCGCGAGCATTTCCTCGGCCTTCTTGCGTGAGGTGATGTCACTGCAGACCGATGTATAGCGGGTCACACGACCGAGCGCGTCGAGCGTCGGAATGATGGTGGTGTCGACCCAGAAAAAGCTGCCGTCCTTGGCGCGATTGCGAATCTCGCCGCGCCACGACTGACCCATCGCGATCGAGCGATGCATGTCCATGAAGAACTTGCGCGAGTGATGGCCCGAATTGATGACGTTGTGACTGTGGCCGAGCAACTCCTCACGCGTGTAGCCGCTGATCCGACAGAACAACTCGTTGACGTGAACGATGCGGCCGCTGGCGTCGGTGCTGGAAACGATGCTGCAGCGGTTGAGCAGTCCCAACTCGGCTTCGAGCCCGCGCAGACGCGCTTCGGTCGAGCCGAAGAACGGCCGCACGATCAGCGAATGGGCCGCGGCGACGAACTTCGCGATCTGTCGCGGCAAGTCTCGCAGCCGGGAGGGGGCACCGATGTCGATGGAAGCATACGATGGCATGCCATCACTATCGGCGCTCGTGGACCGAACTCCACGTACTGCTGTCACATCGCATACCCAAGAATCGGTGACCCGAACGCCAATTAGGGAGGCGTCTGACCTCCCGATGCGGGTCGCTTAAGGGCTACTAGGAGTGTCACTTAAGTACTGCGGGCGAGTCGCTTCACGCGCCCGGCGGGGGCTGCCGCATAATAGTCCGTGTTAGTTGCCGCGAATTCGTTCTAGAGATGATCGCAATTCTGGAGGCGCATCGCGCCGGTTTGCTCGGACGCGCTCATTGGGCGCGCAATATCGTTTCCGGCATCGTGGTGGGCGTGGTCGCGCTGCCATTGGCGATGGCGTTCGCGATAGCCTCGGGCGCGAAGCCGGAACAGGGGTTGTACACGGCGATCGTCGCCGGGCTGCTGGTGTCGACCTTGGGTGGCAGCCGGTTGCAGATTGCCGGCCCGACCGGTGCGTTCATCGTGATTCTGTCCGGCATTACCGCCCAGTACGGCATCGACGGGCTGCAGATCGCCACCTTGCTGGCGGGGCTGATGTTGTTACTGCTCGGCATCGCCCGGCTCGGCGGCATCATCAAGTTCATCCCCGATCCGGTGATCCTGGGCTTCACGGCTGGGATCGCAGTGGTGATCTGGACCGGCCAGTGGCATGACTTCTTCGGCCTGCCGGCGATCACCGGCCAGCATTTCCACGAAAAGTTCTGGCACACGCTGCAGGTTCTGCCGCAGGCACATCTGGAAACGACGGCGCTCGCGACGGCGACATTACTGGTCGTGCTGTTCACGCCGCGTCTCCCGATCCTTCGGCGCGTTCCCGGGCCGTTGTGGGGATTGTTATTCGCCACGGTCGCGCAGGCGCTGTTCCACTTCGACGGCATCGCCACGATTGGCTCGGCATTCGGCGGCATCCCGCGAGGCCTGCCAACGTTGCAGTTGCCCGAGATCTCCGTCGCGCGCGTGCTCGAACTGATCGGTCCGGCATTCACGATCGCCATGCTTGGGGCCATCGAATCGTTGCTGTCTGCGGTGGTTGCCGACGGCATGGCGGGCACGCGTCACGATTCCAACCAGGACTTGATCGGGCAGGGCATTGCCAATCTCGCCGCACCGCTATTTGGCGGCTTCGCGGCGACCGGGGCACTGGCGCGAACGGCGACCAATGTTCGTAACGGAGCCACCGGGCCGCTCGCTGGCATCGTGCATGCGCTGGTGCTCGTGCTCATCGTGCTCGCGTTGGCGCCGCTTGCCGTGAACATTCCGTTGGCAGCGCTGGCGGCGATCTTGTTCGTCGTCGCCTGGAACATGAGCGAGGCACGTCACTTCGTGAAAATGGTGCGGCGAGCGCCGCCGGCGGATGTGGTGGTGCTGCTGGTGACCTTCGGTCTCACCGTGTTCGTCGATCTGGTCGTGGCCGTGAACATCGGCGTCATCATCGCGACGTTACATTTCCTGCGGCGTATGGCGAGCAGTGTCGAAGTTCAGCAGCAGACGCCGCAACAGCTCAGTGATGAGTTCGCGCATCGCGGCTTGGTGATTCCGCCCGGCGTGCTGGTGTTCGCCATCGAAGGGCCATTCTTTTTCGGCGCCGTGGAGAATTTCGAACGCGCGCTCGCGAGTACGCGCACCGACCCGGAAGTGTTGATTATCCGGCTGCGCTGGGTGCCCTTCATCGATATCACCGGACTCCAGACGCTCGAGGAAGTGATTCGCGACCTGCAGCGTCGCAAGGTTCGAGTGATGCTCACGGGCGCGAATGAGCGAGTGGCCGGGAAGCTGCGGCGAGCCGGCATCGTCGAATTGATCGGCGAACGAAATGCTTGCGCAAACCTGGAACAAGCGCTGGAACGTTTGCACACGGCGCCGCCGGTCGGCGCTGTTTAATGATGATGTGTATGTCCCGGCTCATGCCGTAGTCTCACTCAGCGACCTTGCGGTGTCGCCGTGGTTTGTTCGGAGGTCGAGCGAGCACGCGGCAGCAGTCGTGTGGGACTCAACACGGACGACGCAGCAAACTGAAGTTATAAGCTGCCGACGACAGTGAGTTCTGCTGTGCAAGTTGCAGCGTCCGAGAGAACACAACTGCAACTTCACCTCGCGATACAAACATTGCAGGTGCTGGTCCGCATGCGTCCGGCTTCCGCGGCCTTGCAGTCGCCGTTCAGGGTGAGGTCGTGGCGAACGGACTGTCGTCAATATCGACACCGATCGACATCCGACGCAGCCACCCGGTGTGCGCGTCGGATTCCTGGCTGTAGTCCTTGCCGGCAAGTCGCAGGAATGGCCCCGATACGAGCTGAACTTCAATCGGCTCTTGCGTCGCGCACCAAAAATCCCAATATTTAGGGCGACGACTGCAGTTGGGGGCGGAGACAACGATGCAGACGACACAAGAAGGGCCGTCGAGCACGTATCGGGTGGCGAGCCAGGAGCCCGCCGCTTCGTCGCGCTCGGATTCAGCGCCGTTGCCGGTGGCGCACTTACGTTCAGTCGAAGGCCGCATGCTGCGCGCACTGTTGCATGCATTCGGCGATCCACCCATTCAGTTTGCGCTCTGGAACGGCGATCGCGTCATGAGCGCGATCGGCGAGC
>JBEVKA010000406.1:0-7248 GCA_040509855.1 Steroidobacter sp. | reverse complement strand
ACGTGTGTCGGGTTACCTCTCGACCCTAACGTTAATACCCCAGGGATTCGGTTTCGTAGCAGCGGTGTGCAGGTCCGTCTCGAACGGAAAGCCTTAGCGGTTACGACTGCGTCCCACCTATTGCTCCGTGTCGAGAGCAATGGCTCATGACGGCACAGGCGGGTAGCGCCTCCCCTTCTTTCCTCGAGCGTCAGCGGCTACGCCGTGAGCTCAAGCAGCGGCGACGTTCGCTGTCACCTTCACAACGAGCCAACGCTCACCGACAGTTCGCGCGTATTCTGTTCAGCACGCGATGGACCTCGCATCTCCTGCAAGCAGGTCGTCGGATCGCGGTTTACTTCGCCTACGGTCATGAAGCCAACCTCGAGCACGTCATCGCGCTCGCGCGTCGGCGTCGCTGTGTGCTGTATCTGCCAGTAATCACCGACTTTAGTCGTAGCCGCATGCGATTCGTGCGCTATGACGCCGATGGCGCGATGCGCATAAACCGCTACGGCATCGCCGAACCCGAGACTCGTCATGCCGCAATCATTTCGCCACGCCATCTCGATGTCGTGCTGTTGCCATTGGTGGGATTCGATGCGCACGGATGGCGACTGGGCAGCGGCGCCGGCTTCTACGATCGCAGCTTGCATCATCTGCGCGAAGGACGTCGCTGGCGCCGACCCAAACTGATTGGCGTGGGTTACGAATGCCAACGCGTGGCCCGCTTGCAACCCGATCGTTGGGATGTGCCGCTGGATGGGATACTGACCGAACGAGAACTGCGGCGTTTCAACCGATCAACAAGACCGGAGCATCATTCATGAACTACTGGTTGATGAAGTCCGAACCCTCCACGTTCGGTATCGACGACCTGGCGCGCGCCAAGAACCGCACCTCGAGCTGGGACGGCGTGCGTAATTTCCAGGCGCGCAACTATCTTCGCGAGATGAAGCAAGGCGATCTCGCCTTCTTCTATCACTCCAGTTGCGAGGTCCCCGGCATCGCTGGCGTTGCCTGCGTACAACGCGAAGCGTATCCGGACAGCACCGCATTCGACAGCAAGCACGACCACTACGATCCGGAGAGCGATCCGGACAAACCGCGCTGGTACATGGTCGATGTGAAGCTGGTCCGCAAGTTCGATCAGGTCATCACGCTCGAACAGCTGCGTCAGCATGCGACCGGCATACTCAAGGACATGATCGTGCTCAAACGCGGTAATCGACTGTCGATCACACCCGTGACCAAGAGCGAATGGACCTTCATCGAGTCGCTCGCAAGCGAGTGATGGACGCGCGATGGGTGCGTGTCGGGCATGCATGCGATGAGAACTCGCACAACAAAATGGCATCGACCCCTTGCTTGCCATTTTTAATTTATGTATATACTGCGCCCGGACTAACTCGACATGGAGATCTAGTATCATGGCAACGAAAGCAAAGAAGTCAGCGAAGAAGAAAGGTGGCAAGAAGAAGGCCGCCAAGAAGAAGTAGAATTCTTCTGAGTTGATGTTGATGAAGACTGTGCCCGCGAAAGCGGGCACAGTCGTTTAGGGCAGCCGCAAATACCGAAAAACATAGCGTTTCGCCATCACTCACCACGCATCGCCCACCGCCATGACCGCCGACCAACTCAAGCAACGAGCCGCCCTCGCCGCCCTCGCTCACGTCGAAGAGGGATCCATCCTCGGTGTCGGCACCGGCTCCACCGTCGACTGCTTCATCGATGCGATGGCTGCGCAAAAGGTGCGCATTCGGGGCGCAGTTTCCAGTTCCGAGCGCTCGACCAAGCGATTGCGAGCCGCCGGTTACGATGTACTCGACCTCAATACGACCGGCGATCTGGACCTCTACATCGACGGCGCCGACGAGTCGGATCGTCACCGACGACTCATCAAGGGTGGTGGGGGTGCGTTGACGCGCGAGAAGATCGTCGCCGCCGCATCGCGGCGCTTCATCTGCATCGCCGATGAATCCAAGCTGGTCGAGGTGCTCGGCAAGTTCCCGTTGCCGGTGGAAGTGATCCCGATGGCGCGCTCTTACGTCGCCCGACAACTGGTCGCGCTAGGCGGACAGCCGGTGTATCGCGACGGCTTCGTCAGCGACAACGGCAATCAGATTCTCGATGTGCATGGATTGTCGATCGTCGATCCGGTGTCGCTGGAGACCACCATCAACGGCATCGCCGGCGTGGTCACCGTCGGATTGTTCGCGCGTCGTCCTGCAGATCTGTTGATCGTGGGTGCTAAGGACGGCGTGCGGACTTTGTGAACGAAGTCACTGCGCTCAGAATCTCGGTGACGAGCGCGGGTCCTTGGTAGATGAGCCCGGTGTATATCTGAATCAGGTCCGCACCTGCCTGCAAGGCAGCAACCGCATCCTCGCCCGAGTCGATGCCACCGACCGCGATCAATGGAATGTCCGCTCCCAAGTGTTCGCGCAGGATGGGGATGGATCTCACCGCCAGCGAGCGGATCGGTGCCCCACTCAATCCTCCCTGCTGTTCGCTATTGGGCACGCCCTTCACTACGTCACGCGTGATCGTGGTGTTGGTCGCGATCACACCATCGATGCGCAACTCGCGCACCAGGCCGGCGATCGCGATCAGATCCTCCGTCGCCAAATCCGGCGACACTTTCACCAGCAGCGGAAGTTTCTTATTCGAATGCTGGGGCAGCTGCAGTCGAGCTTCGAGTAGCGCGTCGAGGATGGGACGCAGCTGATCCACTTGTTGCAGCTGTCGCAGGTTCGCCGTGTTCGGCGACGAGACGTTCACGGCGACGTAGTCGGCATGCGGAGCGACGACGCGAAAACATTCAACGTAATTTCGCGCGGCGTCTTCCAGTGGAGTCACCGCGTTCTTTCCAATGTTGATACCGCACACACCGCGATACTTACGCTGTGACAATCGCTCAGCGATCACCTCCGCGCCTTCGTTTGGAAACCCCATGCGATTGATGAGCGCCTGCACTTCGGGCAATCGAAACAATCGCGGCTTCGCGTTACCGACTTGCGGCTGCGCCGTCACGGTTCCCGCTTCGATGAAGCCAAATCCCAAAGCGCCGAGTGCGTCGATGTGACGTGCGTTCTTATCGAGTCCCGCGGCGAGGCCGAGCCGATTCGGGAAGCGCAGGCCCATCAATGTCACTGCGTTCGCCGGGTCTTCTTTGTGATGACCGAGTACGCCGAGTGCGTGTGCCAGCTCGAGTAACGAGAAGGTCACCGAGTGCGCGCGTTCGCCTTCGAGCGAGAACAGGAGAGGACGCAGGAGTGGGTAAGAGGTGTTAATCATGTCGCGCATTATCGCCGTTCCCAAAAACAAACAGGCCCGCGAAAGCGGGCCTGGCATCTTTAAATAAAAAGCCCGCCGAAGGCGGGCTCATGGGCTTGGTTGGGGGACTAGGATTCGAACCTAGGTTGACGGAGTCAGAGTCCGTAGTCCTACCACTAGACGATCCCCCAAGATTCTCGCGATTAGCGCTTCGAGAACTGGGTGCCGCGGCGGGCCTTACGGAAGCCGACTTTCTTACGTTCGACTTCGCGGGCGTCGCGGGTCACGTAACCGGCGTCGCGCAACGTCTTGCGCAGGGTCTCGTCGTACTCGATCAACGCACGGGTCAAACCGTGGCGGATCGCGCCGGCCTGGCCGGTGATGCCGCCACCCTTGACCGTCACTTCGACGTCGAAGTTCTTGTCCAGGCTCACGGCTTCCAGCGGCTGACGCACGATCATGCGCGCGGTCTTGCGGCCGAAGAATTCGTCCAGCGTGCGAGCGTTGACGCTGATGTTGCCGGTGCCCTTGCGCAGGAACACGCGAGCGGTGGAGGTCTTGCGACGGCCGGTGCCGTAGTTGGTCGAAGTGGCCATGTGAGTACGATTAACCTTGCGAATTAGACTTCGAGGGCCTTGGGCTGCTGCGCCGTGTGCGGATGAGTCGCGCCCGAGAACACATGCAGCTTCTTGAACATCTGGCGACCCAGCGGGTTCTTCGGAAGCATGCCCTTGACCGCGAATTCGATGGCACGCTCGGGGTGCTTGTCGAGCAGCTTTTCCAGGCTGGTGGTCTTCAGGTTACCCATGTAACCCGTGTGATGATGATAGAACTTGTCGGTCAGCTTGCGGCCGGTGACGCGGATCTTGCCGGCGTTGACGATGACGATGTGATCGCCCGTGTCGACGTTCGGCGTGTAGGCCGCCTTGTGCTTGCCGCGCAGACGTAGTGCGACGTTCGACGCCAGGCGACCGAGGGTCTTGCCCGTGGCATCGATCACGTACCAGTCACGACGAACCGTTTGCGCATTGGCGAAGACGGTACTCATTGAATTCTCCGGGAAATCTTCGGCCCTTAGGGGCCTGGGGGTCGAAAAGGCCGGCAAGTCTAATGGACGCCTTCTGGCTTTGCAAACGCCCCTTCACGCCCATCATTGCGACTCGAACAGGGGGCCGGAAAACCGACATATATAATGAATGTCATGCGCCACTACAGTCCGCTCGACCGCCTGATCGCCCCGCTGGACCAGACCCTGCGGACCTTGTTCGCCAGCCATGTGGCCGGCCGCCCCTACCCGGCGGAGAACCTGCCCGAGGCCCCTGAAATGGCCGACTCCCCCGCCGCCCGCAAGCATGCCGCCGCCCTGATGCGTATCAATCACTCCGGCGAGGTCGCCGCTCAGGCGCTCTACCAGGGACAAGCTTTCGTTTCGCAGGCCGATGCAACCAGGGAGTCACTGATGGAAGCGGCACGCGAAGAGACGGACCATCTGGCCTGGTGCGCCGAGCGCATTCGGGAATTGGGTGGCCGGACCAGCGTGCTGAACCCGCTGTGGTACGCCGGCTCGTTCACGATCGGTGCGCTGGCCGGGTTGGCGGGCGATCGTACCAGCCTGGGGTTCGTGGCCGAGACCGAGCGCCAGGTGGTGGAGCATCTCGACGGTCATTTGCAGCGGTTGCCGGAGCAGGACGTGCGGACTCGGGCGGTCATCCAGCAGATGAGTGTCGACGAACAACGTCATGGTCGGAACGCGATGCTCGCTGGCGGGGCCGAGCTCCCCAAACCGGTGCGTCTGTTGATGAAGCTCTCGGCGAAAGTGATGACGCGCACGGCGTACTGGATCTGATGTTTCGCTTGTGACCCTGGTCGAGTTACAGATGGGTCGAGGTACATGAACGAGCCTTGGAGGACCGTCAACTAGTCGACGTAAAGAGTTGCTCTGCAAGCAAAAAGCTTGCGGTCCCGGTTGTCCTGTATTAAAACGCGCGGCAAGACATATTGTCGTCAAGTCATCCCACTAAAGTCGGTTATCACAAGCACAAGGCGAAGGTAGGGGCGGTATGGAAGAGGGCGCAAGGCCATTGAGCGATATCCCGGCGATCAACCGGTTCCTGAGCTACTGCCGGATTCGCACGGTGCCCTCCAAGACCGTCGTCATCCATGCGGGCGATCTGCCGGACGTGTTGTATTACATCGTCAGCGGTTCGGTCGAAGTGATGATCGAGGACGAAGAAGGCAATGAGATGGTGCTCGCCTATCTCAACAAGGGCCAGTTCTTCGGTGAGATGGGCTTGTTCTACGAACAGCCGACGCGCAGCGCGTGGGTCCGCACCCGCCAGCAGTGCGAGCTCGCTGAAATGACGTATCCCCGCTTCCGTCAGCTCGCGGCCGAGAGCCCGGGCCTCGTGTTCGAACTGGCGACTCAGCTCGCCACTCGCCTCGATCGCACTAACCGTAAGCTCGGCGACCTCGCCTTCGTCGACGTCACCGGTCGCGTCGCGCACGCCATCATGGATCTTTGCAGCGAGCCGGATGCGATGACTCATCCGGAAGGCATGCAGATCAAAGTGAGCCGTCAGGAACTGTCGCGCCTGGTCGGCTGCTCGCGTGAAATGGCGGGCCGCGTGTTGAAGGTGCTCGAGGACCAGGGCCTGCTGCGAGCAACTGGCAAGACCATCGTGGTGTTCGGCGCTCGTCCGAAGATGAAGACCAAGCCGCCGCTGGCCGCTGCCGCTGGCCGCGCTGGAGCCGCCACTGCCGCCGCCCCGGCGAACCGTCGTGCCGATGACGACGATGATGATGACGATGATGATTTCGACGACGAGGACGAAGAGTAGAAGTGACTGCTGACTAATGACTACTGAATAGTCCAAGAGGGCCGCGCGAGCGGCCCTTGTCGTTTCTGACCAGTCATTAGTCAGTAGTCACAAGTCACTTCGATGCCTTCGCAATCGCGGCGCGCATGTCCGTGATGGTCTTGCGATAGTCCTTGGAGCCGAAGATCGCCGAGCCGGCGACGAATGTATCGGCACCCGCGGCGGCGATTTCACCGATGTTGTCGACCTTCACGCCGCCGTCGATTTCCAAACGAATCTCACGCCCGCTGGCGCGAATCATTTCCCGCGTCTGTTTCAACTTGGCCAGCGCCGATGGAATGAACTTCTGCCCGCCGAAGCCCGGGTTCACGGACATGAGCAAGATCAGGTCGATCTTGTCGAGCACGTAATCGAGCACGTTGAGCGGCGTCGCTGGATTGAGCACCAGGCCGGGATGACAGCCATGCTCGCGAATCAATCCAATGGTGCGATCGACGTGCTCGGTGGCTTCGGGATGAAAGCTGATCCACGTCGCGCCCGCCGCGGCGAAATCGGGGATGATGCGATCGACCGGTTTCACCATCAAATGCACATCGATGGGCGCGGTGATGCCGTGCTTGCGCAGCGCCTCGCACACCATCGGCCCGATGGTGAGATTGGGCACGTAGTGATTGTCCATCACGTCGAAGTGCACGCTATCGGCACCCGCGTCGAGCACCGCCTTCACCTCTTCACCCAGGCGAGCGAAGTCGGCGGATAAAATCGATGGAGCGATCCAGGGCTGCATAGCTCATACCCCTCAATAACCAACTAACGCATGGCGCGCGCGTCGCGCACCACTTCGTACGCGGCCAACACTTGCCGGGTCTTTTCCTCGGCGATTTTCATCATTGACTCGGGCAGGCCGCGCGCCACCAGCTTGTCCGGATGATTCTGATTCATGAGCCGTCGATATGCCTTCGTCACCTCGGCATCGGTCGCCTCGGGATGGAAGCTGATCCACGTTGCACCCGCTTCGGCGAAGTCGGGAATGATGCGATCCGCCGGCTTTACCATCAGATGCACATCGATCGGCGCCTTGACGCCGTGCTTGCGTAACGCGTGGCACATCATCGGCCCGATGGTGAGATTGGGCACGTAGTGGTTGTCCATCACGTCGAAGTGAATGAGGTCGGCA
>JBEVKA010000405.1:0-4217 GCA_040509855.1 Steroidobacter sp. | reverse complement strand
GGCGCAGCGTGTAGACGTTCTCGATCAAACCATCATCGATACGGCGGTAGAGAGCATTTCGATCGCGCAATACATCCAGTTCCACCAGCTCGCGATTGGCGACGGCGATGCCGAAACCGACCATCAGCGCCAGCAACAGCGAGCCATAGAGGACGGTTCGCGGTCGAAGCACTCGCGCCGGCCGGTTGTCGATTGCATTTTGAGTCGTATAGCGAATCAGGCCGCGCGGATACTCCATGCGATCCATGACACTGTCGCAGGCATCGATGCAGGCTGCGCAGGCGATGCACTCCAGCTGCAGGCCCTGGCGAATGTCGATGCCGGTGGGGCAGGCCTGAACGCACAACGTGCAGTCGATGCAATCGCCCAGTCCTTTGGATCGCGGGTCCACGTGACGGGCGCGTGACCCTCGCGGATCGCCACGCTTGGCGTCGTAGGAAATGATGAGCGAGTCGCGATCGAACATCGCACTCTGGAACCGAGCATACGGGCACATGTACTTGCACACCTGCTCTCGCATGCAGCCGGCGTTGCCGTACGTCGCGAAGCCGTAGAAGAGCACCCAGAACATCTCCCAGCCACCCAGGCTCGCGATCACTGCCGTGCCGGCCAGGACTCGAACCGGGGTGAAGTAAGCGACGAATGTGAAGCCGGTGTAGAGCGCGAAGCCGATCCATAGCAGTTGTTTGCTACCCTTGCGCAACAGCTTGTTCACGCTCCACGGCGCCCGATCCAGTCGCATGCGCTGCTGGCGATTGCCCTCGGTCCAGCGTTCCATCCACACGAAGATTTCGGTCCAGACCGTCTGCGGACATGCATAGCCGCACCACAGGCGACCGGCGAGGGCGGTGAAGAAAAACAGCGACAGGGCGGCGATGATGAGCAGCCAGGTCAGCAGGAAGAAATCCTGCGGGAAGAAGGTCAGGCCGAAGATATAGAACTTGCGGGCCGGCAGGTCGAACAATACGGCCTGATGACCCTGCCACTGCAGCCAGGGGACCGAGTAGAACAAGCCGAGTAGTGCGATCGTCGCGGCGACGCGCAGGCGATTGAAGCGGCCCGTGATCTCGCGCGGATATATTTTCTGGTGCGCGATATACAAGGCGCCGTCGTTGCCGGCGGCTGTTTCGGGGCGCGCAGCGTTCATGGCAGCTCGCGATCCGGGGCGCCAGAGCGCGTTTCGATCATGTAAGCGGTAATGAAACCCGCGATTGCCGACATCATCCAGAAAAAGAAAAAGCCAACCGTGTAGCCGGCGCGGCGATCCGCCAGCCAGGCCGGCGGTGCGTGATCGTCGACCAGCAACAGCGGATCGAAGCAGGCAAAGAACAACATGGTCGCGACGCACGCTGCCAGAAACGAAGCCCACAGCAGCACTCCGAGATCTTCACGGAAGTGCGGCCAGAGCGAACGTTTCTCAGCGTGCGGCAGCATGGTAGTCGGAGGCCTCGGAGAGGCTGAGCACGTAAGCGGCGAGCAGTTTGACCTTGGTGTCGCCCAGCGAGTCGCCATGCGCTGGCATCTGATTGTCGCGACCGTTGGTGATGGTCGCGCGCACGGTGTTGAAGTCGCCGCCGTGCAACCACACTTTGTCGGTGAGGTTCGGAGCGCCGAGCATCTGATTGCCTTTGGCGTCCACGCCGTGACAGCCGACGCACAAGGCCTGGAAGCGATTCTGTCCGGCGTTCACCCAGTCGGCCGGCGCCTGGCCGCCGCTCAAACTCACGACGTACGAGGCGACTTCATTGACGCCAGCTTCACCGAGGACCGCACCGAGCGCCGGCATCATGCCGTGACGGCCTCGACCAATGGTTTCGAGCAAACGAGTTTCGTCGCCGCCCCACAGCCAATCCTGGTCGGTGAGATTCGGAAAGCCCCTGGCGCCACGCGCGTCGGAGCCGTGACAGCCGGCGCAGTTGGCGCCGAACAGATTTCTCGCGGTCGCCATTGCGTCCATATCGACGGCAAGCTCGCTCAGCGAATGATCCTTGAGCGTCGCGAGGCGGGTTTCGAATTTCGCGCGCTGAATCTGCACTTGCTCTTCATACGAGCGCACCGAACTCCACTTCGATGTGCCGGCGAAGTTTCCCAGGCCCGGGAACAGCGCGAGATAAGCCGCGCCGAAAATCACAGTGATGATGAAAAGTCCCAGCCACCAGCGCGGCAGCGGATTGTTGAGCTCTTCCAGGTCGCCGTCCCAGACGTGGCCGGTCGTGGCTGCTCCGTCATCGTTGGCCGCGGTCGAGGGATTGCGCGTGCGCGCGGTCCACCACATCAGCCACAAACAGGCGAGGATGTTGATGATGGTGAAGACGACAATGAAGACACTGGCCGGTTGGCTAATCATCGCGGCGAATCCTGCGCATGAGTCGGGAACGAGTCGTGATCTTCGAGCGGCAGCCGGGCGACGTGGTCGAACTCGGCCTTGCGATTCTTGCTCCAGGCCCATGCCCACAATGTCATGAAGGCCAGGAACAGCAGCAGCGTCAACAGTCCGCGCACGATGCCCATATTCAAAGCAATGCTCATGGTTGACCCTTCGAGGAGCTGTGGTCGGCGGTAGTCGTTACGGCTTCGCCACGAAATTTCAGCCCTTGCATGTAGGCGATCAGCGCATCCAGCTCGGTGTGGTTGCGCACCGTCTCGGTCGCCGCTTCGATGTCGGCCGCCGTGTAGGGAACGCCGATCTTCTGCAAGGCGTGCATTTTGTCCTGCGTCGATGCTGGATCGAGCGTGCGTGCGGCGAGCCAGGGAAATCCGGGCATGTTCGATTCCGGAACGACGTCGCGCGGATTCATCAGGTGCACGCGATGCCATTCATCGGTGTAGCGGCCACCGACGCGCGCGAGATCCGGGCCAGTGCGCTTGGAGCCGAACTGGAACGGATGATCGTAGACGGCTTCGCCCGCAATCGAGTAGTGGCCGTAACGCTCGGTTTCGGCCGGCAGCGGACGCACCATCTGCGAATGACAGTTGTAACAACCTTCGCGCACGTAGACGTCGCGGCCTTCCAGTGCCAATGGCCCGTAAGGCTTCACGCCCGGCGACGGCTCGATGACCGAGCTCTGCATGTACAGAGGCACGATCTCGACCAGTCCGCCGATGCTGATGACCACTGCGATCAGCGCGCCCATCAGGGCCACTTTCTTTTCGACAATCTCGTGACTCATGTGTCTCAAGCCAGTTAGTGGGCGGAAGCGGGAGCAAGCACAGCGACGTCGACCGGCTGCGTGTCGCGCACCGTGCGCAGCACGTTGTAAGCCATGATGAGCATGCCGCTGAGGAACATCAGGCCGCCGAGCAGACGAACGCCGTAATACGGATACGTGTTCTTGAGCGACTCGACGAACGTGTAAGTCAACGTGCCATCGGCATTCACGGCGCGCCACATCAGGCCCTGCATGACGCCGGCGATCCACATCGACGTCACATACAGCACGATGCCGATGGTCGCGATCCAGAAATGCGCATCCATCAGCTTGACGCTCCACATCTGCTGGCGCCCGAACAGCTTGGGGATCAGTGCGTACAGCGAGGCAATCGAGATGAACGCCACCCAGCCGAGCGCGCCGGAGTGAACGTGGCCGATGGTCCAATCGGTGTAGTGCGACAGCGCGTTCACCGTCTTGATGGACATCAGCGGGCCTTCGAACGTGGACATGCCGTAGAACGACAACGACACGACCAGGAACTTCATGATCGGATCGGTGCGCAGCGTGTGCCACGCGCCCGACATGGTCATGAGCCCGTTGATCATGCCGCCCCACGACGGCGCGAGCAGGATCAGCGAGAAGACCATACCGAGCGACTGCGCCCAGTCGGGCAGCGTCGTGTAGTGCAGGAGATGCGGGCCGGCCCACATGTAGATGGAGATCAGTGCCCAGAAGTGCACGATCGAGAGGCGATAGGAATAAATCGGTTTGCCGACCTGCTTGGGCACGAAGTAATACATCATTCCCAGGAAGCCGGCCGTGAGAAAGAAGCCGACGGCGTTATGGCCGTACCACCACTGCACCATCGCATCGACCACGCCGGAGTAGATGACGTACGACTTGGTCGGCGACACCGGGATCGCGACGTTGTTGACGATGTGCAGGACCGCAATGGTGATGATGTAAGCGGCGAAGAACCAGTTCGCGACGTAGATGTGTTTCACCTTGCGTTGGGCGATGGTGCCGAAGAACACCACGGCGTACGCGATCCACACGACCGCGATC
>JBEVKA010000404.1:0-15348 GCA_040509855.1 Steroidobacter sp. | reverse complement strand
ACTCATGACCAGGACCCCTCTATATTTGTAATCCACCGCGAATGCTCAGTAATTCACATCGAAAGCGATGAGATGAAACGCCAGCGCTACCCAGAGCGCGACCAGCAACGCTAGTGCGAGCAACACGGCCCAGGTCTTTGCGTACCAAGTGCGTGCGCCACGCACGACGACGGTTGCATTCCACACGCCGATCGCGGCCGCCCCGAAGAAAACAATCGCGGACAGCAGCTGGACAATCCACAAGCAGATATCGCCAGTGGAGGAAGACAGGTGATCGCCCATGATGAGCGACACCATCACACCCCAGAGGATGAGCACCGCGATCACCGCGGTGGACGCGATGCGTACCCGGCGATGCGCGATTGCTTCATCACCGGTCAAGCCATACGGCACGCCATAGTGTCTGCGCACCAGCGCGGAGATGGGCCATGCGAGTGTTGTGAGAACCAGCGCGATCAATCCCGCCAGCAGTGCTGGCGTGAGCCAGCCAGCCGAGATCGCCGCCGGCATGGGCTCGAACACCATGAACGGCGAGACCCACTCGAAGCCGAAACGCGCGACACGCCCGTCCTTCACTTCCGCGGACAGGAAACTTTCGCCGTCGACGTCACGCCAGACGAACGGCTCGACTTCGCGCCACTTGATCGGCGCGCCAGCGACGTTCTTGGCCAACGAAACGCTGATGGTTCCATCGGCGTTTGCGACGACCTTGACCGGACTTGCGAGGCCCAGCAGACGCAGGAAGCTCGACTCGGGACGGCGCGAGACCTGATACAAACCGGCCATCATGCCCGCGTGCTCGGCTGCGGTTTGCGGCTCGACTTTGCCGTCGAACGTCGGCCCCGGCAGATAGCGGTCGGCGAACTGCTCGAACACGGCCTTGCGGATTTTCCCGGCCGCGCCTTCCTTGCCCGCGCTGTTCATCGAAATGAACAGGCCGATGCCGTCGTCGATGAATAGATATAAATCGGAGTGAAACCACGCCGTGTCGCCGGCATGCGAAATGATGCGCCGGCCATTGCGATGCTGCTCGTAGAAGCCGAGCACCATGCGATCGACTCGCGGCAGCACCGTGAGCGCGGTGGTGTGCATCTGCTCGGCGGTCTCCGGCTTGAGGATGCGTGCCTCGCCGAACGCGCCCTTCTGCAAGTGAGCGATCATGAACCGCCCCATATCCGCGCCTGATGCAGCCTGGCTGCCGGCCGGCGCGGCTACGACGATCTCGAACGGCTTCGCTTTCTCATCCGAAGCTCGCGCGTAGCCGTTCGCCATGAACTCGCGCAAACGCTCCGGCAGCGGCTGACGAAACGTCGAATACTGCATGCCCAACGGCGTGAGGATGTGCTGATCGACATAGTCGTCGAACGAAAGGCCCGAGGTGCGGGCGACGATGTAACCTGCGAGCGACGTTGCGTAGTTCGAATAGGCCGGCGTGGTGCCGGGAGCAAAGATCCGGGTCGGCACCCATTGCTTGAGATACACGTCCAGCGGATCGAATGGCGTGCCTTCGGGAACGATCAGATCTTTGACTCGCTCCTCGAATCCCGGCGTGTGCGTGAGAATGTTTCTTAGCGTGATCGGCTGGCCGTCACGCGCTGGAATCTCGAAGTCGAGATAGCCGTTGATGTCGGCATCGAGATCGAGCTTGCCCTGTTCGACCAACTGCATCACCGCGGTCCAGGTCGTCAGCTTCGAAACCGAGCCCGTCCTGAACAGCGTGGTCGCCGCATCGACGGGTTTGCGCGCCGCTACGTCGGCGTAGCCGTAACCCTTCTGTAGAAGAGTCGAGCCATCCTTAACTACAGCAACGACTGCACCGGCCACATCTCCGGTAGTCAGCGCGTATGGCAGGAAGCCGTCGAGCCACGCGGCGAGATCCTCTTGAGTCAGCGGCTTGGCATCGGATATCGGCACGTCCGCCGATGTGACGTTCGGCGGCGGCGCGGGCGATGTCGGTAAGACGTCTTCGGCAGCCGTCGCGGACATCACTCGCGAAAGCAGCAGCATCGTCATCAACGTCGCCGCGCGTACACGCATGCCAGGCCCCATAGGGATATTGTACTATTGGGTAAAGCAATCCCTTTCAGGCCATATTAGTCCTAATTAGAAAATCGTCAACCACGACGTATCCGCCGTGGACCTGCGGGTTCACGGCGGGGTTTTTGCGGGAGAAACTCGGGCGTCTAGTGCACCGTTTGGTGCCCCGGCATCATTTCCTGTGACACTTAATGGTGCCGACCGGGATCAACAGGACATAAGCGCGCTCGCACTCGTAGGTCATCTTCTGCCCGCATCCTGCGGCCTCGTAGTCATCGTCTCGGAGGTAACGTCGCTCGGTTCGGTCGACTGTGACTTGCGAGGCTTCGCACGAAAGCTCGCGACTCGCCTGCTCGCGCACGCTCTGGGGAGCGGACACGCACGCCGTGCAAAGCACGGCAGCCACGGCACAGATGAGCACTCGCCGATCAGTAATAAACATTGAGCTTCACCAGATTCAGAGTGAGGTGCATCTGGCCGGAAATCTACGCTGCGGCTGTAGAGGTCCGAGAACTTCGTGTCGAACGGTCCGATTGCGCCAATGAACGGCGCTATACGCTCATCTGCATGCGGAACAGTCGCGCCTGTCGGCGAGAGATCTCGACTTCCGGCCCGCCCCGCAGCTGAACGTGCAACTGCCCGCCGACGCCGAGCTCGACGCTTTCAATGAAGTCGACATTGATGATCTGTCGGCGGTTGGCGCGAAAAAAGCGCTTCGGATCGAGCCGTTGCTCCAGGGTGTTCAACGGACGTCCCAGCAAGGGGCGCTCGGCGCCCCAGAGCAGACGTACATAATTTCCTTCCGCCATCAGCATGCACACTTCTCGCAGCGGCACGAACCAGCAGCGCACGCCATCACGCACGAACAGCCGATCGAGAATCTCATTCGGACGAACGTCAGCATCGCGATCCTCTGGTGAGGATCGCGCTTTGGTGAGTGCTGCCGCCAAGCGCTGGGGCTCGATCGGCTTGAGCAGATAATCGAGTGCGTTGACTTCGAACGCACGCACCGCGTGATGGTCATACGCCGTCGTGAAGATGACGCGCGGTGTGTGATCGAGCCGATCGAGCAGGTCGAAACCGGAACCCCCCGGCATCTGGATGTCGAGAAACAGCAAGTCAGGCGCGAGGGTCTCGATGCGCGCCGCTGCTTCGTCAACGTCACCCGCTTCGCCAACGATCTCGATCCACGGGAACTCTGCGAGCAAGCGTCGCAGCTCGCGGCGCGCCAGCGGCTCATCATCGACGATCAGCGATTTCATGAAACGTTCTCGTGCGGAACACGAATTCTTGCAATGGCCCGATCAGATTGCGATAGGTCCAGCTCGATCGCGGCACGCGATCCGAACAGCAGTCGCAATCTCTCCGCCGCATTATATAGGCCGGACCCCTGCTGCTCGCGCGGCCGCGGGTTCGCCGGACGCGGATTTTGCACCTCCAAGTTTAGGGCTTGGTCGCGCAGAGTTGCGGAGACACGCAGTACTCCTCCGCCAGGCAACTCCGCGATGCCATGCTTGATGGCATTCTCAACAACTGTTTGCAGCAGCATGACGGGAACGCGTGCGCCCTGCGCGCCGGCAGCGATATCGAGCTCGACGCGCATCCGATCGCCGAAGCGCAATGCTTCAAGCGCGAGATAATCGCCGACAGTTTCCAATTCGCGCTCCAATGTCACGAGTTCTTCGTGATCCGATCGCAGCGTATATCGCAGCAGCCCAGCGAGTTGCGTAACCGCATCTCGCGCGCGTGATGGATCCTCGGCGATGAGCGCACGTACGCTGTTGAGAGAATTGAATAGGAAATGCGGGTTGAGCTGCGACTTCAGCAACCTCAGCTCGGCCGACTGAAGCGCACGCGTCAGTTCGGATTGGCGTAGCTCGGCCGTGTGCCGGTCGCGTACCGATGTGATACTTATATATAGAGCGATCCAGATGAAAAACGCCAGGCTCCAGTTGACGCTCCGGAGCATGAGCGGACTCATGAACTCCACCGGTGGTGGCATTGCCTCCACGTCCTGGATGGGTTCGAGCCCCCACAACGGCGCGACCGCCATGAAATGCATCGCCGTCGCCAGCACCAATCCCGGCAGCACGCTCGCTACCAGACTGCGCGGCAGGAGCTGCCGCATGCTCAGTTTGGTCCACCCCCTGCGCAGCATGTAGACGCGAAGCACTTGCGTGAAGCCGATGGCGACCACGTTGAGCAGTGTGATCTCCACCAGGACACGCTCCCACGCGACCGGCAACGTGGCGAGTGCGTTGTACACCTGGCTCGAAGCATAGAGCCCCCACCCCAGCAGCTGGCACGTCCAGTACGCGCGCGAGGTGTTCATTGGCGTGATGGCTGGTCTCATTCTCCCGGAAGGCTAACCCAACGGGTGCGAGACGAGGAAATTGCGACGCGAACGGTCACGCAGCTCGATGAGCGGCCGTCAGCTATGACGACTGGCGTCACCTTGCCCGTGCAGCTGCCTGGAATCGCGCGATGGCGTCGTAGACTCCGAGACCAACTCCCCCGGCGAACTGGTCCAGCTCGACCATGTTGTGCGCAAGAAAAATCAGCACCGAGTTGTCGTGTGCATCGGCTCGCCACCAGCCGCCGAACGCGCCGGGCCAGCCGACCGAGCCCACGCTGCCACCGCATGGCATCGGTGCCACGAGTTGCGGCTCGATCACGACAGCGACGCCCATCCCGAATCCATGCCCCGCATTGAACAGCCGCATTCCCGCGACCTCGGCGGTCTTACGCTGTTGCTGTGTCAAGCAGTTGGTCGTCATCGCAGTGAGTGTCTCCGGACGCAACAGTCGCACGCCATCCACGGCCCCCGCGCCCACGAACATGCGAGCGAACGCCAGATAGTCGTCCAATGTCGACCACAAGCCCTGACCGCCGGAAACATACGCCATGTTCTCAGGCCGCTCCGGCAGAGTGGAACCGCCGGGGCACGTGAGGCGCTCGGTGAGGCGACCCGCGTCGTCGAATCCATATATTCCGGCGCGGCGGCCTGCCTTCTCGCGAGGGACCGTGAAGCCAGTATCTTTCATTCCGAGTGGCGCGAAAATCCGCCGCCGAAGTACCTCTTCGAGCGGCGCATCTTCGATGCGTGCGATGAGGAATCCGAGCAGATCGGTCGAATGGCCGTAGTGAAGCGTAGCGCCAGGCTGGTCGATCAATGGCAAGGCCGCGAGCCTCGCAATCCATGCATCGGGCGCCACGTGGCTGTCGATGTCGCCACCGAGCGCCTCGGCGTAAGCGGCAGCGAGCGGCCCCGGCCACACATCTCCATAAGTCAGACCGGATCGGTGTGTGAGCAGATCTTCGAAGGTGATGAGCCGCTGCGCGGGATCCGTTGCATCGAGCGGTCCGGCGGGCGAACGCAACACGCGCATCTGTGCGAACTCCGGCGCCCAGCGAGCGATCGGATCATTCAGCTCAAACCGCCCCTCTTCCCACAGCATCAGTGCCAGTGTCGAGGTGATCGGCTTGGTCATCGAAGCGATGCGAAACAGCGTGTCGCGCTCCACCGGCAGCCGTGCCTTCATATCGCGCCAGCCGAACCCCGCCGCTTGCGTCACTATTCCGTCGCGCCAGATCAGGGTTGCCGCGCCGGCGATCCGGCCGGCATCGATCAGTGCGCCGATAGCGTTCGCGATCACATCCTTGGCGTCGTTCATTCTGCTGGCCTCAGCGTTCGACCTGGAACGAATCAATGAGTGTCTTGCCACGGAGTGAGCAGCCCCAGAGCGGCCGCTACCGCGAACAAAGCGGCAACGTCACCCGGCAGATGTCCCATGTTGTGTTCGCCATGGAACGACTGCACGGCCATCACGGCGCCATGCACGATGCTCGACCAGACAGTGAACGCAATGAGGCTCTTGTGTGCGAGCGGGTTGCGCGCGGCGATGAGGAGGAAGACGCCGAGAGTGGCGTAGATGGCCAGGATCATCTCGAAATAATACGAACGACCGTCGTCATGCCACGTCCAGCCGGAAGGCCAGACCACGCTCAGCGGCCAGATGCCGAAGATGAAGATCAGCCCCACGGCGACCAGGGCAATGCGCAGATACTTGATGCGGTCGGCTCGACTCATTCGTTTCCCCTCCAATCGACAATATCCACTGGAATAGCGGCACGGACTCTCCATAATCGTTTTTGGAAGCGTAAATCCGGCGTGGCCTCGACCGGTCGAAAGATTTTTGTCCGGTGTCTGGTTTTGACGTCTCAGTGGCGATGATTTTTCGAGGCGCATCGAATTCAGGACCCCTTCATGCACGCTCCCTCCGTTCTTCTCGATCCCATCCGGGTGGGCGCCGTGACGCTGCGCAGTCGCATCGTCATGGGCTCGATGCACACAGGTATCGAATGTCATCCCGAACGCTTCGACGATCTCGGTCGCTTCTACGCCGAGCGCGCCAAGGGAGGCGTCGGCCTGATCGTCACCGGCGGCTTCGCGCCGAACTTCGCTGGCCGCTTGAAGGACGAGCCCGGCACGTTCGAGCGAACGGACCAGGTCGCCGACCACCGGAAGATTGTCGAGCCGGTGCACGCCACCGGCGGTCGGATCCTGCTGCAGATTCTGCATGCCGGACGCTATGGCTATCATTCAGCCATCGTTGCGCCCTCGCCGATCAAGTCTCCGATCAATCGCGACACGCCTGCCGAGCTGACCGCTGACCAGATCGAACAAACGATTCGCGACTACGCCAACACGGCGCAGCTTGCGATCGCCGCCGGCTATGACGGTGTCGAGATCATGGGATCGGAGGGTTATCTCATCAGCGAGTTTCTCGCGCCTCGTACCAACCATCGGACGGATCGATGGGGCGGCTCGCTCGAAAATCGCGCGCGCTTCACACTCGCAGTGATCGAAGCGATTCGCGCTGCCGTTGGCGATGCAATCATTTCCTATCGAATCTCGGCGCTCGAACTGGTCGACGGCGGCCTGACACAGGAGGAAACACTGTGGCTCGCCAGGGAAGTCGAAACAGCCGGCGTCGACTGTATTTCCACCGGCATCGGCTGGCATGAAGCCGCCGTGCCCACGATCGCCGGGTCCGTCCCGCATGCTGCGTTCATCGAGTCGACGCGGCGGCTGAAGCAGGTCGTCACGATCCCGGTCACGGCAAGCAACCGGATCAATCTGCCGCAGGATGCTGCCCGGATCATCGCCAATGGTTCCGCGGACCTGGTTTCGATGGCGCGGCCGCTGCTGGCCGACGCTGAGTTCGTCAACAAGGTGGGCCGCGGCCGACCGGACCTCATCAATGTTTGCATCGCCTGCAACCAGGCCTGCCTCGATCATTACTTCACCGACCAGGCGATCAGCTGCCTGGTCAATCCGCGAGCCGCGCGGGAAGGCGAGTTTTCCGATGTGCCGGCGAAGATCATCAAGCGTATTGCCGTGGTCGGCGCCGGCGTTGCTGGCATCGCCGCCGCGCTCGAAGCCGGGCGCCGCGGCCATCGCGTGACGCTGTTCGAAGCGGCACCGCAGAGCGGCGGTCACTTCGTGCTCGCCGCCGTCATTCCAGGCAAGGAAGATTACGAGCTCTCGCTCGAAAGTTATGAAGCGCAATTGGCGGACGCTGGCGTCGAGATCCGGACCGGCATCAAGGTCGACCCCGAAGCGCTCACGCGCGCGGACTTCGACGAGATCATCATCTCGACCGGCGTAACGCCGCGACTGATCGATATTCCGGGCGGCGACGATCCACGGGTCGTCGGCTACACCCAGGTGTTGGACGGCACAGTCACCGCCGGCGAGCGTGTACTCATCATCGGAGGCGGCGGCATCGGACACGACGTCGCCCTGTTCCTCGCCATGGAGAGCAACGGCCGCCGACAGACGCGCGACGAATTCTTCGAACGCTGGGGCATCCATGGCAATCCAAAAACACATCCATCGAGGCGGCAGATCACCATGTTGAAACGTTCTGCCGGCGCATTCGGGCGAACGCTTGGCAAGAGCACCGGCTGGATTCTCAGGCAGGAACTGAAGGACCTGAAAGTCCGGCAGATCGCCGCCGCTCACTATCTGAAGATCGATAGCGAAGGTCTGCACGTCGCATTGCCGGATCGCAATGAAGTGTTGCCCGCCGATACCATCGTCGTCTGCGCGGGCCAGGACTCGAATCGAGCCATCGCCGACCTCATCGCAGCGAATGGCCCGACCATGCACCTGATCGGCGGAGCCCGGCTCGCGGGCGAACTCGATGCCAAGCGCGCCATCCATGAAGGCGCGCTGCTCGGCAACCGGATCTGACCCCGCCGGCTACTGCTTCAGCTGTTCTAGCATCCGGTCCCGCATCACGAATTTCTGCACCTTGCCCGTCGCCGTGGTTGGAAAAGAAGTGACGAAGCGCACGTAGCGGGGAATCTTGAAGTGAGCGATGCGCTCCTTGCAGAAGTCGCGCAGCTCCGTTTCGGTCGCCTCCTGTCCGGATTTGAGCTGGATCCACGCGCAGACTTCTTCGCCGAGGCGGGCATCGGGCACGCCGAAGACCTGCACCGACTGAACCTTCGGATGAGTGGATAAGAAATCTTCGATCTCGCGCGGAAAGATATTTTCGCCGCCGCGAATCAGCATGTCTTTGAGGCGACCGGTGATGCGTGCGTAACCCTGCTCGTCGATCACCGCAAGATCTCCACTATGCATCCAACCGTCGCTATCGATCGCGGCCCGCGTCTGCTCAGGGTCGTCCCAGTATCCTTTCATGACGGAATAACCCCGCGTACACAACTCACCCTGCTCGCCGCGAGCGACGCAACGGCCCTCTTCGTCCACGAGCTTGACTTGAACGTGCGGATGGATGCGCCCGACAGTGCCAACACGGCGATCGATGGGATCGTCCACCGAGCTCTGGAAGCTGACCGGACTGGTTTCCGTCATTCCATAGGCGATGGTGATTTCGGACAGATGCATCTGCCGGATCACCCGTTGCATGATCTCGATGGGACACGGCGCTCCCGACATGATTCCGGTGCGCAGACTCGACAGGTCGTGCTCGGCGAAGGTCGGGTGATCCAGCTCGGCGATGAACATGGTCGGCACTCCATGTAAAGCGGTGGCTGCTTCCGCGGACACTGCACGCAACGTCGCTTCCGGATCGAAACTTTCGCTCGGGAGGATCATGGCGGCGCCGTGCGTGATCGCAGCCAGGTTACCCAGGACCATGCCGAAACTGTGATACAGCGGCACCGGAATACAAATGCGATCGGCTTCGCTCAGACGCATGGCGCGTGCGGCGAAATAGCCGTTGTTGAGAATATTCAGGTGGCTGAGCGTGGCGCCCTTGGGGGACCCGGTGGTGCTGCTGGTGAATTGAATATTGACCGCTGCGTCCGGCTGCAGCTGATCCTGGATCGCCAGCAGCCTGGCAGCGGCGCTGGCGCTGTTGCGATTCATCACCTCGTCCCAGCTCGAGAATCCAGGCTCGGGCGTACTGGCGACGCGGATGATGAACTGCAACGCCGGCAACCTCGGCGCGAGCGATCTGAGCATCGCCAGGTAGTCGGTGCTCTTGAAACGATCGGATGTAATCAATGCCCGGCAGCCGACCTGGGTCAGCGCATATTCCAGCTCACTGGCGCGATAGGCAGGATTGATGCTTACCAGGATCAACCCCACCTTGGCCGTTGCGAACTGCGCGACCACCCACTGTGCGCAGTTGGGCGCCCAGATTCCGATACGATCGCCGCGGCTCAGGCCGAGATCGATCAACCCGGCGGCAAACTGGTCTACCTGCTTCTGGAGCTCTGCATAGGTCCAGCGGATGTTCTGATGACGGACGACCAGTGCTTCACGGTTGCCCCACTGCGAAACGGCAGCATCGAGCGCCGTGCCCAGCGTGGAATAGATCAGGGGCGCGTCGTTCGTACCGTGTACGAAACTCAACATGACTGTACCTCACGCGACTGCTACGGCGACGACACTCCGGCTGTGTCGGCTGATGCGCATATATGTCGATAACTATGTCGAAAGAACAATAAATCGGAAGCACTGCCATGAATGAGCTCATCCAAGACCCGCGAGTCTGGCATCGGATCGCTCCTTATCTGGACCAGGCGTTCGACCTGCCGCCCGAGCAGCTCGGCGCCTGGTTGGACGATCTGCAGAGCACGCAGCCCGACATCGCAACGTCGCTTCGAGCGTTGCTCGCCGAGCGCGACCTGTTGAATGCCACCGGCTTCCTGGCCGAGCCGATGCTCGCGGCGGGCGTGGTTCAAATGGCTCTCAGCCAGCTGTTGCTCGAAACGGATGGCGATCACGGCGACATGGACCTGAGCAGAGCCCTCGACCATCTGTCCCGCACCGTGAATCCCGATCATCCAGCGCTCCTGCAGGTTCGCAAGCTGCTCCATGGCCATCGCTATTGAGCCCACCGAACCTGACACGCTCAGGCTGGGGGATCGGAATCCGCAGCAGCGCCTGTGATGAGACGATTGAGCAGAATGCGCGCCTTGTCCCAGTCGCGCGTTACCGTGCGTTCCGAAACATTCCACAAGGTGGCGATCTCACTAAAGGAAAAGCCCCAGAAAAATCTCAGGTCGACGCACTGTGCGAGGCGTTCGTCGATGGCGCCCAACGCTTCGAGGGCATCGCGCAGCCGATCCGCTTCCATGTCGATCTCGGGGCGGATCTCCAGGTCATCGGCCAGCGTAATGACATCGAATTCGCCACCACGCTTCTGCCGGTTGCCACGACGCAGGTGATCTATGATGAGTCCGCGCATGGCGCGCCCGGCGTATGCCATGAAGCGCTGTCGATTGGCGAACTCCGCGGACTCCCGCTGCGAAACATTGAGGAACGTCTCGTGCAGCAATGTCGTCGGGCTCAGTGTCGCAGCCGAGTTGCGACTCAATTCCCGCACCGCTATGCGACGCAGTTCGTCATAGAGCCGCGAGAAATACTGGTCGCGAACGCTCTGCTCATCCGTGACCGTGACGCCCGCCGATTTCGCTCGCTCGCCGTCGACCATGCCAACCTCCCTTCGGATCGTTCATTCCCGGCCGGTGCGGCGGGTGGAAAGATCGATCTGCCTCATCTGAGTGTTCAGTGTATTCAGCAGATGCACGAACATCACTTTGTCGTCGAACCGGATGCCTTGTAGCGCCTGACGATAGAACTCATAGATCTTCGGCTGCAGCCCGGTCCAGAAACCGCGCCCCTTGGTGGTGAGCACCACCCGCCTCGCCCGGCGATCCGCCGCGTCGGCCACGCGCTGCACGTGGCTCTCACGCTCGAGACGTTTGAGCACGCCATCGAGGTTCTGGCGACTGACGACCAGATATTCCGCCAACTCCGAGAACGACATGCCGTTCTTCGCCTGCGGCCGTGACAGAGCGCCGAGCACGGCCCACTGCACCGAGGTGATTCCGAGCTCCTTGCGGGTCTGGCTATCGAGCGTGTTGCCGACCTGAAACAGCCGGAAAAACAAACGATTGTGGATCGCCGCCGCCGACTGGTCGTAACCGACTTCGATGGATTTGGCATTCATGTATATATATTTACTCACTCGAAGTCAGTTTCCAGCGCCGTATCGCGATTATTCCACATGTCCACGGCTGCTCACCAGCATACTACGTCAATATCTTGACGTATTTGAGCGGCGCCACCTATGATCGATTGCAACGGAGGAAGGATCAGTGATCGGGCTTCGCGACAAGGTCGCACTGGTGACCGGAGCCGCCGGCGGTATCGGACGGGCGATCTGCGCGCGATTCATTCGAGAAGGCGTCCGGGTCGTGGCGACCGACATCGATGCAAGCGCGCTGGAGCAGATGAGCGACGAGTTCGGTCGCGGCAGTGAGCGACTGCGTCCGCTGGTGCTGGATATCACTGATTTCAAAGCGGTGGCAGCGGCGGTCGCCGAAGCCATCGACGAATTCGGGCGCATCGACATTCTCATCAACAACGCGGGCTGGGATAGCGCGGCGCCGTTCGTCGAGACCACACCCGAATTCTGGGACAAAGTGATTGCCATCAATCTCAAAGGTCCTTTGAACCTTCACCGCACGGTGTTGCCGCACATGATCGGAGCTGGACGAGGCAAGGTGGTCAACATCGCCTCGGATGCCGCGCGCGTCGGCGCCTCCGGTGAATCGATCTATTCGGCATGCAAAGGCGGCGTGATTGCATTCACCAAGAGCCTGGCCCGCGAATGCGCAAGAAACAACATCCGGCTCAACGTCGTTTGCCCCGGCCCCACGGACACGCCACTGCTACGCTCTCTAGCCGAGACCGGCGCTTACGGGCACAAGATCCATGAGTCGCTGAAGAAAGCGATCCCCTTGCATCGGCTCGGGCAACCGAACGATCTGCCCGGGATGATTGCCTTTCTTGCCAGCGACGATGCCGATTTCATCACCGGACAAGTCATCAGTGTGTCCGGCGGACTGACGATGCATGGATGACGCCATGACCTATCAGGACATTCTGTATGAGATTCGCGGCGCGACGGCGTGGGTAACGATCGACCGCAAAGAGAGATACAACGCATTTCGCGCCCGGACGTGCGAAGAGCTCATCCATGCCATCAACCAGGCCGGCTACGACAAATCCGTAGCGGCGATCGTTCTGACCGGCGCGGGCGAGCGCGCTTTCTGCACCGGCGGCGATCAATCCACGCACCAGTCTGGAGGTTACGATGGCCAAGGCACCATCGGGCTGCCGATCGAACAGTTACAAAGCGTCATTCGCGATGTGCCCAAGCCCGTCATTGCACGCGTGAACGGCTTCGCCATCGGCGGCGGCAATGTTCTGGTCACGTGCTGTGACCTGGCAATCGCCGGGGCGAGCGCAGTCTTCGGTCAAGTCGGCCCCAGAGTCGGCTCCGTCGATCCCGGCTTCGGCACTGCTCTGCTGGCACGCTGCATCGGCGAGAAGAAAGCGCGTGAGATGTGGTTCCTCTGTCGCCGCTATAGCGCAGAACAGGCGTTGCACATGGGCCTCGTCAATGCTGTCGTCCCGGATGCAGACCTCGACGCCGAGGTCCAGCAATGGTGCGAACAGATCGAAGCCTTGAGCCCCACCGCGATCGCCATTGCGAAGCGCTCTTTCAACCTGGACTCGGAGTCGATTCGCGGAATTTCCGCTTTAGGGCTGCAGGCCTTGAGCTTGTTCTACGACACGGACGAGTCTCGCGAAGGAGTGCGCGCGTTCATGGAAAAGCGCGCACCGCGCTTTAGAGAAATGAAGCGGTCATGACGCAAACATTTCCTCGCCTGCTGCTCGCCCATGCGACGCTCCGCCCCAATGCGCCGGCGTTGCGCGAAAAGCGTTTCGGAATCTGGCAGACGCTCACCTGGCAAGCGGTCGCTAAACTGGTACGCGAGTTGTCAGGCGGACTCGCACAAGCAGGCGTGAAACGCGGCGATCACGTCGTCGTGATCGGTGAGAACCGGCCGCGACTGTACGCAACCATGCTCGCGGTACAGTCGCTGGGCGCCATTCCGGTGACGCTGTATCAGGACGCGATGGCCGCCGAGCTCGTCTTTCCGATCGTCAATGCCGAAGTGGCGCACGCGATCGTCGAAGATCAGGAACAGGTCGACAAGCTCCTGGAGTTACGTGAGCAATGCCCGCGACTGAGCCATATCTGGTTCGACGATCCGCGCGGCCTGCGCCACTACCGCGATTCTGGCCTCGCCTCGTTGGATACGCTGATCGCAACGGGCCGCGACTACTGCTCGCAGCACCCCGGCTTCCATGAAACAGAGATCGAACGCTCGCAATCGCACGACGTCGCCGGGATGTTCTTCACTTCCGGCACGACGGGGCAACCCAAAGGCGTGGTCCACACGCACGCCGCCCTGATCGATCGCGCGCTGGCCGGCGCTCGCTTCGACAACCTCACCGACCGCGAAGAGTTGCTGGCCTATCTCCCCATCGCATGGATCGGCCAGAACATCTTCAGCTATGCCCAATGGTTGACGTGCGGCTACGTCGTGAACTGCCCGGAGTCGCCGCACACCGTGATGATCGATCTGAAGGAGATCGGCCCGACCTATTACTTCGCTCCGCCACGCGTACTCGAAGGCCTGCTCACCAACGTGCTGATCCGCATCAGAGATGCGAGCGCGGTCAAGCGCTGGCTGTTCGACAGTTGCATGAGATTGGGACAGCGCATTGGCGCCGCGCGCATGGCGGGCAAGCCCGTTGGACTTCGCGATACCGTCCTGTACGCGCTCAGCGACTGGCTGATGTTTGCTCCGCTGCGGAATGCACTGGGTTTGAGCCGCGTGCGCGTGGCCTATACCGCCGGCGAGGCCGTCGGGCCCGATCTGTTTGTTTTCTACCGCGCCATCGGCGTCAATTTGAAACAACTGTACGGCTCCACCGAGACCGCAGTATTCGTCTGCCTGCAGCCCGACCACGAAGTGCACGCTGAGACCGTGGGCGTGCCGATCGAAGGGGTGCAGCTGAAAGTATCCGACGGTGGCGAAATCCTGGTGCGCTCGCCCGGCATGATGCTGGGCTATTACAAGAATGAGGCCGCGACTGCCGAGGTGCTGGACACCGACGGCTGGTTTCGCACCGGAGACGCTGGCTTTCTCGATGCGAACGGACACCTCAAAATCATCGACCGCGCGAGAGATGTCGGCCGCACCAGCGACGGCGCACTATTCGCCCCCAAGTACATCGAGAACAAACTCAAGTTCTTTCCATACATCAAGGAAGCGGTGACTTTCGGCGACCGACGCGCGCAGGTCTGCGCTCTCATCAATATCGACTTCGAGGCGGTCGGCGACTGGGCCGAGCGTCACAACCTGACCTATGGCGGCTATGCGGAGCTGGCGCAGAAGACACAGGTCAGTGAGCTGATCTGCCAATGTGTCGAACGAGTCAATGCCGACCTCGCGGGCGACGACAAACTCGCCGGTTCGCAGATCTGCCGCTTCCTCGTGCTGCACAAGGAGCTGGACGCCGACGATGGCGAGCTGACGCGCACACGCAAAGTGCGCCGCGAGTTCATCGCCGAGCGCTATCGCGTCCTGGTCGACGCTCTCTATGCCGGACGCGCCTCGCAATACATCGAAACCACCGTGCGATTCGAGGATGGCCGCACCGACCTCGTGTCCGCAGAGCTGAGCATCGTCGATGCGAAAACCTTCGCTGCTGCGAGGGCCGTCGCATGAGCAGGCACTTCGATGAACGCATCCTCGAAGTGCGAGCAGTCAGTCTTGCGTTCGGTGGCGCGAAAGCGCTGACCGACGTCAGCTTCGATGTTTGCAAAGGTGAAGTGCGAGCCATCATCGGACCCAACGGCGCTGGCAAGAGCTCTCTGCTCAACTGCATCAATGGGGTTTATCAAC
>JBEVKA010000403.1:0-6839 GCA_040509855.1 Steroidobacter sp. | reverse complement strand
GACATCGAGAAGGATGCATTGTTCGTCGGCCGTCGCGATCGGGCGCCGAAGGACAAGCAGACGATTCCGCGCGCCGAGTTCGTCGCGAACGTCGTGCCGACGCTGCAATCGATCCAGGATTCGCTCCTCGAGCGTGCACGCAAGTACCGCGCGCAGTTCACGCAGCGCATCGATACGAAGGAAGAGTTCTACAAATTCTTCACGGCGCCGAGAGTCCCGGAGAACGCACCGACGCCGATTCATGGCGGCTTCGCGCTGACGCATTTCTGCGGCGACGGCGCGCTCGAAAAACAAATCAAGGACGAGCTCTCGGTGACGGTGCGCTGCATTCCGCTCGACAAGAGCGAGCCGGGCACTTGTCCTTTCACGGGCAAGCCCAGCGCGCAGCGCGTGGTGTGGGCGAAGGCTTATTAGTTTGTCGGAAGTCTCGCGCGCTACCTGGAAGATTCACTTCTGCGTCGTCCTGTGGGGATTCACTGCCATTTTTGGCAAGTTGATTTCCCTCGGGACGCTGTCGCTCGTGTGGTGGCGCATGCTGCTGGTCGCCGGTGCGCTATCGCTCGTACCGCGCTTCTGGCGGGGAGTGTCTCGTTTGCCGCCGCGTTTGATCGCGACTTATGCCGGCATCGGCATGATCGTCGCGACCCATTGGCTGACGTTCTATGGCTCGGTCCGGCTCGCGAATGCGTCGGTGGCCGCGACGTGCCTGGCGCTCACGCCTGTGTTTCTCGCTTTCATCGAGCCCTTCCTGGTCGGGCGTCGCTTCGATCCGCGTGAAGTGATATTTGGCATCGTCGCCATTCCGGGCGTGATGCTGGTCGTCGGCGGCACGCCGACTGACATGCGGCTCGGTATCGCCGTCGGCGTACTCGGTGCGTTGCTGGTTGCGGTATTCGCCAGTCTCAATAAACGTTTCATCGGCAATAGCGACGCGCTCGCGGTCACGGGAATAGAAATGACCGCCGGTCTGCTCCTGCTCAGCATCGGGGCGCCGCTGCTTTCGAGCGATCCAGTCTTTGTGTTGCCATCGACACGCGACGCAATTTTCCTGGCGCTGCTCGCTGGAGCCTGCACGCTGCTGCCATTCGCGCTGTCCCTGACGGCTCTGCGTCACATCAGCGCGTACTCGGCGACAATTGCTCTGAACATGGAACCGGTGTACGCCATCCTGCTGGCGATCGTGTTGCTCGGCGAGCAACGTGAGCTGAGCCCGAGCTTTTATTTCGGCGTCGCCATCGTGCTGGCGGCGGTGTTCCTGCATCCGCTGATGGTGCGGAAGAAGCCGGCGCCGGCCGCGGAGGTCAACGTCGCTGCAGTAACTGGTCCACGCGATCCCGATAGGACCGGCTGAGCTTGATCTCCTGACCGTCATCCAAGGTCAGGAAATATTCGCCATTGGTATGCGGGCGCAGGCGGCGCACTCGCTGTACGTTGACGATGGTCGAACGATGCACGCGCTGAAAGATCTTGGGATCCAGCACCGCTTCCAACGATTTCATGGTCTCGCGCAGCACGTAGGTACGACCATCGGCGTGCACGCACATGTAGTCGCCCGCCGCGTCGACCCAATCGATCGTGGCAACGTCGAGACGCACTGTGCCCGCGTCGTCGCGAATCGGCAGCACCTTGGGATAGTGCGGCTCAGTGCTCGTCTGCAAACATTCGCGCAGCGATTGCTCATCCACCGTGCCGCTGCCCTGGGTGGTCGCCAGCAGCTTCATCAGCTTCTCACGCTGGGTCAGCGCATTCATTTGTTGCCAATAGCCGCGCACGCGATCCAGCGCCTGCGCGAAGCGCACGTCGTTGATCGGCTTGAGCAGGTAGTCGATGGCCTGCGCCTCGAAAGCGTCCAAGGCGTAGCGATCGAACGCGGTGACGAAAATCACCATGGGCATGGATTCCTGGGGCACGCGCGCCAGCACGTCGAACCCGGACAGGCCCGGCATCTGGATGTCCAGGAACATCAGGTCGGGCTTCTCCTCCGCCACCGCCTCGATGGCCTCTCGCCCGTTCACGCAATGCCTGACGATGGCGACGTCGGAATGCGGCTCGAGGCGCAGCTCGATGCCTCGCCGCGCGAGTTCTTCATCGTCCACGATAATGGTGCGAATCGGTCTGTCGCTCATCGTGCTTCACCCGACTTGGTTCATGCAGCGAGCGCGGCGGCCTGCTCGGCCGGCAGCGTCAACGCCACTCGCAACCCCGGCTCGGTATTGCTCACCGACACGGTACCCCGCTCTCCATACAAGACCTGCAATCGCTCGCGAGTATTACGAATACCGACGCCCCGACCGTTCGCCAGCCGTGTCGCGTCGATCATTCCCGGGCCGTCGTCGGCCACTTCCAGCTGTAATGTGCCACCGGTGACGTGCGCGCCGATGCGGATCTTGCCGCCTTGCTCCCGCGGCGACACCGCGTACTTGATCGCGTTCTCGATCAACGGCTGCAACAGCAGGCTCGGCATCAACATGGCGCTGGCCCCGGCGTCGATCGCATATTCCAGGTCCAGCCGCTCCCCGAAACGCATTTTCTCGATGTTCAGGTACAGGTTGAGCGCATCCACTTCCTGGGACACGGTGACCTTTTTCATCGGGTCCTGGTCCAGCGTGTAGCGCAGGAACTCCGACAGCCCGGTGACCGCCGAGTTCGCGGTGCCGTTACGGTTGTCCAGGATCAGCGTCGAGATGGCGTTGAGGGTGTTGAACAGGAAGTGTGGATTGAGCTGATAACGCAGCATCTTCAACTGCGCCTCCTGGGCCAGCGACGCCGACTTCAGCGTCGCAACGCGTTGCGTCTGCAACGATTCGTAGTAGCGCACGCCGAAATACAGGCCGATCCAGCACGACATCAGATAAGTCGAACTCATCGCGCCGCCGAGGTACTCGTACCAGTGCATCAGCGGTTCCCATTCCGGCTCGACGTGGGTGTGGTAGTACCAGTTCATGACGACCCGTGTCAGGCAAGCCGTCACATAGGCGCTGGCGATGCCGCCCGCGATCATGACCGCCGGCGGCCTGTACCAAAGCCATCGACATATGTAACGCAGCGGGGCGCTGAGGATGCAGCCGGCAATTGCCGCCACCGCGATGTACTGCACGTAGGCGACCGGCTTGCCATAAAGCATCGCGCCCAGGTACTGCGAGATGCCATAGCCGCTCCACCCCAGCACATGGAGCGACCAGAACAGCAGATTGCGGTTGCGTTTCAGTTGTGTGAGATCCATGCGGCCACTCTAAGCAAGGGACGCATCGCAATCCAACATTTCGTCGCGCCGAGGGCACGCCCGGTCGCAAGCAGTGCCCAGGGGTCACTCAGGTGCGTGACACGGTCTCACGATCACAGTGGCACCGATTGCGGGATTCACCGCTGAATCGACTTGCAGCGTCGAAGCGAACTGCGGGCGCGATGAGCGGAAGGAATGTTTCCTACGGCAAGCCGATCAGATCAGGCGTCGATGAAATTTTATTCGTGGCGCTTGCAACCCTGTTCCGATTCCTCGCATCTCAAAGACAAGCGCGCGATGAACAGTATCTGAGAAGAGAAGTTAGAGGAGACTCGAACATGTCAACGGTCCTTGCCAAGAACATCCGCGTTGCGCGCCTGGTTGCTGCTGTCGGTGTTGCCGCTCTGTCCTTCGGTGTCGCGGCGCACGCCGAGCACAGCGATGCGTCGATCGCGAAAACTGTCGTGGGTTACACCGATCTGGATCTGTCGCAGCCGGCGGATGTGCGTTTGCTCTACACCCGCTTGCAGCGTGCTTCGGCGCAAGTGTGCGGCGACTACAAGGATCTGCGCAGCCTCGCGATGAAGCGTGCATATGACGCTTGTTACGAGAAGTCGCTGTCGCGTGCTGTCGATGAAGTGAATCATTCCGCGGTGACGGCGATGTTTGCCGCCGACAACCGCATCAAGGTGGCCGGCCGCGCCGCTAAGGTGTCTGCGAACACCTAAGCGCCGTGGCTCTGATGAGGGGGCGGCGACCGCGGGGTTGCAGCCGGGTCGCTGCCAGGCCTTCATCAGGTTCAATCTTCGCGCTGAGGCGTCAGCTTGGGTTTGCCGAGCTGCGCCTCGCGCCAGGTGATGTAGATGGTCGAGCCGATGATGATGCCGGCGCCGATCAGGGTCATGCGATTGGGCAGTTCGTCGAACAGGAAATAGCCCAGCACCACCGCGAACACCAGGCGTGTGTAGTCGATGGGCGCCATCACGGCGGCATCTCCTTCCGCCATGCCTCGGATGTAACAAGCTTGCGTGATGACGCCGAGCACACCCATCGCGCTCAACAGCATCAAGTCGTCGAATGCCGGCGTGCGCCAGACCAACAACGCCGGCGGAATCGACAACACGAAGCCCAGCGCCGCCGACCAGGACATCAGCGTCATGGTCGTGTGATCGCGTGTCATGAACTTCATGCCAGCCACGGTGAGCGCGACCAGGAACGCTCCGATCAACGCCGCCGCGACCGGTCCGCCCATGCCGGCGGTTGCTGACGGTTGCAACATCAGTAGCGCACCGAGAAAGCCGATCACCGTCGCCGTGATCCGGCGGGGACCGACGTGTTCTTTCAGCACGAAGGCGGCGAGCGGTACCAGCCATAGCGTACGTGTGAACGACAGCGCATTCGCATCCGCGAGCGGCAGCTTCTGATACGCGTAGAAACCCAGGATCATGCCGAGCGTGCCGGCGCTGGCGCGAAAGATCAGCAGCCCCGGCCGATGTGTTCGAAACGCTGCGCGTGGATCGCGAGCGATCAGCGGCAACATCACCACGAGGCCGGCAGCATTGCGATAGAAGGTTTGCAGAGCCGCCGGATAATCGTCGCCCAGATACTTGATGAGCATGGTCATCAAGGTGAAGGTCGCGGCGGATGCGACCATCCACCAGGCACCGCGCGAGTTTCGATGGAGGCGATTGAAAGCGTCGGTAAGATTCGTCACGAGCTACGGCCAGCACCGCGGATCCGGTGCGGCGAAGGCGAACTCTACCTCAAATCGCCACCGAGGCGACGCGCCCCGGTAGAGCAGATTCGATCTACAGCTTCGAACCGAACAAACCCAGCAGGCCGATGATGATGAGATAGACGGCGACGATGTAGTTCAGCAGCCGCGGCACGATCAGAATCAGAATGCCGGCGACGAGCGCGATCAGGGGACCGATGCTGACGTACATGTTCATGGCGCCTTCTTTGGAGTTGAAAACCTCGGGATGACGCCAGTGAAAAGCCGGCAGCCCGTCATTTGTTCCTTCAGCTAAAGGCGCGCTTGCAGCCATTTGGAAATATCCATGACTTCCTCCAGGCAGACCTGGTGCGCCATCGGATAGCTGCGCCAGTCCACCTGGTAGCCGAGTTTGGTGAGGATGTCGCGGGATGATTCGCCGAGTGTCGGCGGCACTACGCCATCGTGAGACCCGTGACACATGAGAATCGGCACGTCTCGATTCGCGGGGGACGCCTCCGCGGCCAGCGACGAACGCAACGGCAGGTAGGTCGACAGCGCCATGACGCCCGCCAGCCGTTCCGGATAGCGCAATCCCGTTTGTAACGCGATCGCGCCACCCTGCGAAAAGCCGGCAATCACGATCTTGTCGGCGGCGATGCCTTGCGCGATCTGTTGATCGATATATTTTCTCACCACGCCATCGGACTCGCGGATGCCGGCGTCGTCCTCGGCTCGCTCCGGCCCGAATCCCATGATGTCGTACCACGCACGCATGACGAAGCCATTGTTGATCGTCACCGGGCGGGGCGTGGCATGCGGAAAAATGAAACGCGCCGCCAGCGAGACCGGCAGCCGCAGCTCGTTGACGATGGGCACGAAGTCGAAGCCATCCGCGCCCAGGCCATGCAGCCAGATCACGGCCGCGGTCGCTGGAGCCTGCGGATTGAGCACCACGACATCTGCGCTCTCCGAAGTCGTATAGGTCATCGCTAACTCTCTTTCCTCAATGTTTCCGCCACCGCCGCGCCGAGCTCGGCCATGTCGAAAGGTTTGCGCAATTGCCGGGCGGTGCCGAGCACCTTCTCCAGCGCCGAACTGTCGGCGTAGCCGGAGACGATCAGCACCGGCAGGCCGGGTTGTTTCAACTGCGCCGCTTCGGCCACTTCGGCGCCGTTCATGCCCGGCATGGCGAAGTCGACCAGCAGCAGGTCGTAACGATGTTCGTCCAGCAGCACCAGCGCCTCGGCGCCGTCGCTGGCGTCGTGCACGTCGTAAGCCAGCGAGCGCAGCGAATCGGTCACGAACCGACGCACCAGCTTATCGTCATCGACGACGAGTATGTTGGCCGCGACGGGTTGCTTCGACTCCACTGGTTGTTCCGCTGCGGGCGCCGTCGTGCTTGCGGCGGCCAACGCGTTCGCCGGCGCGGCCGGCAGAGTCATGCGTATGGTCGTGCCGCGATTGATTTCGCTCTCGATCTCCAGCGAACCGCGCGATTCGCGTGCCACGGCGTACACCTGAGATAAACCCAACCCGGTGCCTTGCCCGACGCGCTTGGTGGTGAAGAAAGGTTCGATGGCACGCACCCGCACTTCCTCGCTCATGCCGCTGCCGGTGTCAGTGACCGTCAACTGCACGTAATCGCCTCGCGGCAGATGATGATCGACGACACTCGCCCGCCGGGCGTCGATCGTCAGCTTGCCGCCGCTGGGCATGGCGTCGCGCGCGTTGAGTGCCAGATTCAACAGCGCCAGCTCCAATTGAGTGGCGTCGCTCATGACCAGCCGCGCCTCGGGATCGAGCTGCATATTCAATGTGACCTGCGGGCCCACCGACTGGGTGATGAGTCCGCTGATGCCATTGAACAGCTGTTGCAGGTCCACCGGTCCGACCGACATG
>JBEVKA010000402.1:0-8869 GCA_040509855.1 Steroidobacter sp. | reverse complement strand
TTCCGCCGCGCGCATGGAACCTATCGACATCGCAATGGCTCTCTCTTCTTTCAGCCCTGTCATGGAAACGGGAGCAGCGCCCGGCGAGCGTCGAGGAATTGTTCACACGCCTGAGCCCTGACCAGCAGGTCGCGGCGCAGGCGCCCGTCCATGTCGATCCCGAGGAAGTCGTGCCCGCCGAATTACCCGCAGAATTGATGCCGAAGCAACGCAGCTGGGGTTTTTTCGCGTTCCTCGCCTGCGCCGTGCTGGTCACATTCCTGGCGTATCAGCAGCGCAAAGCGCCGGACACCGCCGACAGATCGCCCGCGTCATCGATCACTCCTGCGGCGGCAGCTTTACCATCTGTGCCTCTGCCCACTCCGCCGATAGTTAAACAGCAAGAGCCCGCACCTGTGCCTCCTGCCACCACGGACACGGCAAAGTCCGAAGCCACCGCGCCCGCGAAAGCAGCGCCGGCCGCAGCAACTAAAACTGCTGCGCGACCGACGGCGCCAATGAGCGACATTTCCTTCGAATCGACCGGCATCGTGACCAGCGAGTCGTCGGTGTCCGCGGTGTTTCTCATCAAACGTTCGCAACCGCTGAGTGGTCGCGTCAGCGTCAGCTGGCGCACATGGAGCGGCACCGCCGACGCGGGCATCGACTTCGCGTCCGCGGCAGCGGGAACGGTGACGTTCGCGGATGGACAGGCGCAGCGCGCGATCTACGTGCCGCTGCGTAACGATTTGCTCAAGGAGCCGGACGAAACGTTTTATGTCGAGCTGGTGTCGCCCAAAGCAGCGCGCGTCGGCAAGACTTCACGCGCCGAGGCTGTGATTCGCGACGACGATTGATCTGCTCTCAGCCCCGGATCGCAACCGCGGCCACTTTCTTGCTCAACACGCTGACTTTCTTACCGTACATCCGAAACAGGATGCGCATGCCGAACTCCAGCACGCTGGTGACGGCGAGCCCCACATAGTTCAGCGGATTCTTCCAGAACACGTACAGCTTCAGCGCGAACGGTTTGATGTCGCGGAAGCCGCCCAGTTGCAACAACTGGCCGAGGCTGTATTCCGTGACGATGTAAAGATGGTCAATGTTGTGAGCAAGGTTTTCAGCGCCTACGAACGGGTTGGCGCCGTTCATCGCATACACGATGATCTTGCCGCCGGGCTTGAGCGCGGCGTTACATAGCTGCAGGAAATCGATCGTCTCTTCGTGCGTGAGATGGTTGAGCTCCTGCTCGGGAATGATGAGATCGAACTGGCTGCGGCAATTCTCCAGATACGGAAACGCCTCAGCGGCTTCGCACGGCAGGTTGTGCCGCTTCGCATGTTCGACCTTGGTGGGGTCCGAGTCGATGCCCACGACGTTCTTGTAGCCAGCCTGGGCCAGCACACTCACGAGATAGCCCGGACCGCAGCTCACCACCAGAATGCGAGCCGACTTGTCGGCCGGCAGATGCGACAGGTAGTTGGCCCGGTAGTAGGCGGCGAACGAGCTGTAGCCCGACTCGATGTCCGCCGGCGCTTGCCAATAGGAATCAAACGGTTCCAGACGGGCAGCGAGCACGCGACGCTTGGCTGCCGGACGTTCGTTGATGATGGGCTGAGCGCTCATGAATTCCCCAAGCGATATTCTGACCGGAAGGTCACCGGGCTAAATGTAAACACGGCGGTAATAGTTCCGTAGTCCGGCCACCGGCAAATGGCGGCATGGAAATTGCTCTTTCCTTCGAACAATGCGCATTCTGTTCTGCAACTATGAATATCCGCCTCTGGGCGGCGGCGGCGGCGTGGTCATGGCGGCGCTGGCGCGACAGCTCGCGCGTCGCCACGAAGTTACTGTCATCACGTCACGCGCCGGCGATTTGCGGGCTGAGGACAACGACGCCGGCGTCCGTGTGTTACGTGTACCCGTGTTCTTCCGCCGCGAACTAGCCGTCGCAAACTTCCCTTCCATGGCCGCTTATCTGCCAACGGGATTCATGCGCGGCCTGCGCTTTGGCAAGAGCGACTTCGACGTCATCAACACTCACTTCGTGGTGCCTACGGGGCCGCTGGGTCACGCACTCTCGCGCTGGCATGGCGTGCCGAATGTTTTGTCTGTGCATGGCGGTGACCTGTTCGATCCCAGCAAGTCCAGTTCTCCACATCGGCATGCGCCGCTTCGCGCAGCGGTGCGATGGATGCTACGTGCCGCCGATGAAGTCGTTGGGCAATCGCGCGACACCGTTCGTCACGTCACCGACTTGTACGGCGTGCACCGTCCGGTGGAATTGATTCCGCTCGGTATCGACCGGCCGCCGCCGATCGGTGCGCACTCGCGCCAGGCACTTGGGCTACCACCCGACGCGTTCGTGATGATTACCATCGGCCGACTGGTGGCGCGCAAGGCGACGACTCAACTCATCGACATGTTCGCCGCCAGCCACATTCCCAACGCGCATCTGGTGATCGTCGGCGACGGTCCCGACGCGCCAGCGATCGAGAAACGCGCGACTGAATTGGGCGTGCGCGATCGCTTGCACATGCTCGGCCAGGTATCGGATGCGGAAAAGTATGCAGCCCTGTCCGTGGCCGATGCGTTCGTCACGGCGAGTCAGCACGAAGGCTTCGGCCTGGTGTTCCTCGAAGCCATGGCATTCGGACTGCCGGTGTTGTGCTACGACCGCGGCGGCCAGACCGACTTCCTGACCACAGGCGAAACCGGCCACGTGGTCAAGCTCAACGACCAGGACGCATTCGTTCGCGCGCTGATTCAGCTGCACATCGATAGAGATGCGCGCGAGCGTTACGGCCGTAACAATCGCAAGCTGGTCGAAAATTATTTCATCGACACCTGCGCCATGCGTTACGAGCAGATCTTCACCGCAGCGATTGCTCGCCGCGACGGATCGCCCGGCCGCATGCCCTCACCGTCCTCTCCCACTTAAAACTCATGTGCGGCATTGCTGGACTGATTAATTCCGACCCCGGACGCGAGCAAGCGCTGCGCCGGATGCTCGACGCGCTCGCTCATCGCGGCCCCGACGGCGAAGGCGTTCACCACGATGCCTTCGCGACGCTCGGGCATCGACGCTTGTCCATCATCGACCTGAACGGCGGACGGCAACCGCTCTACAACGCCGACCGTTCGCTGGTGCTGGTCTGCAATGGCGAGATCTACAACTATCGCGAGCTGCGACGTGGCCTGGAACAGGAGGGCTATCAGTTCCTGACCAACAGCGACTGCGAAGTCATTCTCGGGCTGTACGAGAAGCACGGCGACAACCTGCTCGATCATCTGCGCGGTATGTTTTCGTTTGGCTTGTGGGATGTGAAGCAACAGCGCTTCCTGGCTGCTCGCGATCACCTGGGACAAAAACCTTTTTTCTACAGCTACGGCACGCAGGGCTTCGCATTCGCCTCCGAGATCAAAGCGCTCCGCGCCCTGGATCGACGCCGGCAACGGATGAACCTGGCGGCGCTCGATCAATATCTGGGTTTACGACTCATCGATGCGCCGCTGACGATGTTCGAAGGCATTCACAAGCTGCCGCCCGGACATTTGCTCACCTTGAAGCCGGGCAGGCCGCCGCGGATTCGGCGCTACTGGCGCCTGGTGCAGGAGCCGAAGTTCACCGGCAGCGAAGAGTCGCTGCTCGACGAGCTGGACGCCCGGCTGGAGCAAACATTGCGCCTGCATCTGGAAAGCGACGTGCCGGTCGGTGCGTTCCTGAGCGGCGGCATGGACTCGAGCCTGCTGGTCGCGATGCTGGCTCGCAAGCTCAATGTGAAGCAGCTGCCGACGTTCACCATGGGCTTGAACTATCAGCGCTTCGATGAGGCGCCTGCCGCGCGCGCCGTCGCCAAGCTGTTTGGTACGGATCATCATGAAGAACGCGTGCAGCCGGAAATTGCCGCGCATCTGCCCGACCTGGTGTGGGCGCTCGACGAACCGTCCGACCCGTTGTCGTTGTGCACCTGGATGCTCGCGAAGTTCACACGGCAACATGTGAAGGTCGTGATCGGCGGCGATGGCGGCGACGAGCTGTTCGGCGGCTACGATCGTTACTACGGCAATCTCTACGCCTCGCATTACAGCCGCGTCCCCGAGGGGTTGCGCCGGAAAGTGCTGGCGCCGGCGATGGCGATGATTCCGGAATCGGGTTGGTACAAGAGCCTCGGCCATCAGCTGCGCTGGCTGCATCACCTGTCGTTTCATTCCGGCGGCAATCGTTATGCCGCGAGCTTGAACTATTTCTACTTCGACCCGGCGCGGCGGCGCGAGCTGTACACGAGTGAAGTGCAACAGCGCTGGCCGAATCTCGATGCCGAGGCTGCGATTCGTCGTCCGTATGAAGAGTCTCGCGGCGGAGAGCTGGATCGCATGTTGTATGCGGACAGTATGGTGCGATTGCCAAACCATCCGGTGATGATTACGGACCGTATTTGCATGGCGCATGGCCTGGAAGTGCGCAGCCCGTTCATGGATCACGAGTTGGCGAGCTTCGCCGCACGCCTGCCGGCGACACTGAAAGTTCGAGGCGCGAGCCTGCGTTACATTCAGCGCAAACTGGCCGCCCGCTACCTGCCGCCGGAGACGCTCGACCGTCCCAAGCAGGGGTTCTCGTCGGCGCTGCCCTATTTGTTACAAGCGGAGTACGCGCGGCTATATCGAATCTGTCTGCGACAATCGCAACTGGTTCAGGATCGGATCCTGGAGCGCAATGCCATCAGCCAACTGGTGGACGAGCACACGGCCAAGCGCGCCGATCACGGCAACCGGCTGTGGCTGCTGATTAACGCGGAAATCTGGTACCGCATGTGCATTCTCGGCCAGTCCAAGGAAGACCTGCGCCGTGAGCTGACCGCCGATGAGCACGGCACGCGGCGCGCCGGCTGAGCGGCCGGACATCTCACGATGAAGACCGGATTGCGGATCACTGTGACGCTGCTGTTGTGCGCGTTGCTGCTCGTCTATGTCGCCGACCTGGACTCGGTGCTGAAGGCACTGGGTCATTGCGATCCGCTGTGGGCGTTGGTCGCGATCGGCGCGTTCCTGATAGATCGCATCCTGATGAGTTACAAGTGGGGACTGCTGCTGGCGATTCGCGGCTACTCCATCTCACTGCTGCAGAAACTGATGGTCTACTGCAGCTCCATGATGTGGGGACTAGCTCTGCCCAGCACAGTTGGTGCTGATGGAATTCGTGTCGTACTGGTAAGGCGCTTCGGTGTGCGCGTGGACGATACGGTGGCGACCATCCTGGTCGAACGCGGCATCGGTTTCATCGTCGCACTGCTGACGGCGGTCGGCAGCCTCATCATTCTGCAAACCATGCTGCCGCATGACGCAATCTACGATTATGGCGTGGCTTTCGGCGTTGCCGGGTTGCTGGCGGCAATCGGTTTGCTGGTGTTCTCGTTCACCAGCAATGCATTGAACTCAGCGCTGCGATTGATTCCGCGGCGTTTCGCGGACAGCAAGGCTGCCCGGCTGTTGGTGAGTCTGCATGAAGCGTATGCCTCGCTTGGCAGCGACCGGCGGCGGCTCGCTGCGTTCTCCGTACTCACGTTGGTGGAGCACATCACGGTGATCGTTTGCTACGCGCTGGTCGCCGTCGCACTGCAGGTCGAATTCAATGCACTGTTCATATTCGCGGCCGTGCCGCTGGCCATCCTGGTGTCGCGTTTGCCGATCTCACTCGACGGCCTCGGCGTGTACGAAGGAATCTTCGTCGCTATCATGGCACTCGGTGGGATGAAGCCGGCTGACGCACTGGCTGTGTCGCTGGCTGCGCGAGCGTTCCAGATCATTGTATGGCTGCCGTGGTGGGCCATGCTCGCCGCTCGCATCGGCGTGCGGCCGCCGCTCGAACCAGTTGCTTCGTCCCCGAATCTCGTGGAAGCGCGTGCGAGGTCATCCTCATGAACGCACCCAGCTCGGTGTTACCTGCCAACCGCCCGCCTCGTCCGGAGAGTCCGCTACGCGCCGATTTGCGGCGGCGTTACGCGATGACTTCGGGCAGCAAGCTCAAACGTGTGCTCAGTTGCGCTCGTGCACCTGGCGTGCACGCGGTGCTGGTGCTGAGGTTTGGTCAGTGGAGTCGTCGCCGGCCGAAGCTGCTGCGCATCCTGTTCGATCCGATTTATATGATCCTGGATTTTTTCGTGCAGGCGTTGTGGGGCATCGAGATTCCGCGCTCGGCGAAGATCGGGCCGGGGCTGTATATCGGCCACTATGGCGGCATCACGGTGTCGTCTGTTGCAGTGATCGGCCGCAACTGCAATTTATCTCAGGGGATCACGATCGGAGTTTCGGGGGCTGGCGCGAAACGAGGTGCCCCGACGATTGGAGATAACGTCTACATCGCGCCCGGCGCGCGACTGTTCGGCAAGATCACCATCGGCAACAACGTGAAGATCGGCGCCAACGCCGTCATCCACAAGGACCTGCCCGACAACGCCATCGCCGTGCTCGACCCGGGATTCAAGATCATTTCGTATGCGGGCAATCGGCCGGTAGCGGATGACGACGATGAGATGAGGACAGAATAAACCACCCCGGACACACGATGTGCCCCGCCGCCACGGGCGGCGGCTGCGAGGAAAAACCACGTTTTTTCCGATGCAGCGCGAGGGTCGTGGGGATGCCCGATCCCTCGCTATCAAAAACGAAGGCCCCAGTTTGGTTGTCCAAACTGGGGCCTTCGGGCTTCGTCCCCCTGAGCGCAACAGTCTCTTTGTCTAACGCGCGTACGAGTAGTACGCGCCTTCGTCTTGCGTTTCCGAACGATTCAAGACCACCCCCAGCAAATTCATTTCCTGCACGATCTGCTTCGCGCCTCGCAGGGCGTCGCGGCTGGTGGTGCCTTCGGCAACCACCATCAACACGCCGTCGACCTGCGGAGCGAAGGCGAGTACGTCGTCGGCCGCGAGCACCGGCGGCATGTCGAAGATCACGATGCGACGTGGGGTCTCCGCTTCGAGTGCCTGCACCAGCTCATCCATGCGTGGCGAGGTCAGCAGATCGGACGCGTTCGCGACCGCCTGGAAATTCGGGATGATCGCCAGGCGATCCATGTTGTTGGGCGAGTAGGTGATTTGCTCGAAGGTGGCGTCACCGAGCAGATAATCCGTCAACCCGCGCTGCCCGAGACTGTTGTTCAAACCCAGATAGTCAGCAATTTTGGGTCGCTGCAGATCCAGGTCGACCAGGAACACCCAGGTGTTCGAATCCTGCGCCAGTGCCATCGCGAGATTGATTGAAGTGAGCGTCTTGCCCTCGCCAGCAGTCGCGCCGGTGACTGCGAACGAATGCCACTGATTCGCTTCCAGCCGACGCAGCATGCGAGTTCGCAGAATCTTGTAAGCACGCAACGCGCCTGGATCGGCGATGTGCGGCAGGATCAAATTCTCCTCCAGCACCGGGCGCTCGAGCGTCACCGGCTGGAAACGCCGCACATGGGACGTGTCCGCAGGCGTGGACGTAACCCGACGCAGGCGTGGACGGCTCGGCGCCTGCTCAGGCGGCGGCGCATGACGCTGGTGTCGTTCCGCGGTCTTGCGCACTGCCTCTTCGATGATGCTCATTTGCGTGCTCTCGTAACTTTTGAAATCGATCGCCGCTCAGGCGATGAACCGAACTGCGACGGCGCATATCACTAATGCAATCGCCCCTGCCGCCGTCGCCGCGTACGCTGGAGCGCCGCTCTTGCGAGCAACGCCGGAGCGCTGCATGACCGGCACCGTCGTCAACGGCGAAACACCCAGGATATCCCGGATGTCACGTGCGCCTCGGACTGTCTGATCCAGCAGCTGCGCCATGATGACACTGGTCAGTGAAGCAACCGCGGCCAGCACGATCGCGATGATGACGAGCGCCAGGCGCGCTGGCTTGGCAGGATCCTCGGGAATCTTGGGCGATGACTTCACACGAAACTTATCGGTGGTACCGCCCGCGATCGCGGCTTCGCTGACTTCGGAATCCATCTGCCGCTTGAGCAGCTCGTCGTACTTGGCGCGAGCGCTCGCGAGATCGCGCGTCACCGCTTGATACTCACGCTCGACTTCGGGCGCGGCGCTCATGCGACCTTCCAAGCCGCTGAGCTTGGTGCGCAACTCCATCGCGCGAGCCTGCAACGCCGCCAGCTGCGTATCGGTCGCGTTCAACTGCGTCTGCAGCTGCACGGCCATGGGCGAATCGGAAGAGACACTGCGATCGGATGTTTCACCAGCCGCGATGCGCGCTTCGAGTGCCTGGATATTGCGAGCGATGCGCTGAACGTCAGGGTGATCTTCGCTATAGCGCTGACGTGTTTCGGCCAGGATGGAACGCTGCTGTTGCACTTGGGCTCGCAGCGACATGCCGCTCGTCGAACCGCCCGCCTTCATCTGATCGATCTGACGACGCAGCATAATCAGGTCCGGATGACTCTGATCGTACTGTGCGCTCTTGCGGGTGTATTCATCTTCCAGTGCGCGCAGGCTGGAGGTCTCTGGACCCGCCGCACGCGCCTGCTGCAACTGGGAGACCAGGAACACGCGCTCTCGACGCAGCGCCTGCATCTGAGTTTCGACGTTCTGAATGTCGGTTTCGGTACGCTCCATGACATTCATGTTCATTTCGTTGAGCTCGGGCAGCTTGCCGGCATTCTTTTGTTTGAAGTCCGACAGCTTGCCTTCGAGCCCGGCGACGTGCACGCGCATGCGCTCGGCTTCGCTGGAGAAGAATTTTGCCTTGCCGGCCGCCTGGCGCTGGCGATCGTGACGATTCTCCAGCAGGAACGAATTCACCAGCCATTCGGCGCCGACCTGGGCGTTCTGCGGCCTCGGATTGTCATAGGCCACGCTGAACGCCGTGACCACATCGCGCTCGCGTCCAGTGTTTGGATCGAGAA
>JBEVKA010000401.1:0-4537 GCA_040509855.1 Steroidobacter sp. | reverse complement strand
CATCCCAAGCTGATCGATCAATACATCGCGGCCACGCTCGGCATGCCGGCGTACAAGACCAGCATGGCGTTGGATTACGAGAACAATCGCCCGATGGAGATCGAAGCCATCCTCGGCAACACCGTGCGCGCTGCTCGCAAGCACGGCGTGTCGACGCCGATTCTCGATGCGCTCTATGCGCTGGCGAAAATGATCGAGGCGAAGCGGTTGGCGGTTAGCGGTTAGCGGTTGGTTTAGAGGCCACCGCGATTCTGAACCAACCGCTAACCGCGAACCGCTAACCGCTTTTCTTCTTCGTCTTGGGCGGCTGCTTCACCGCGTGCAGCACATTCTCGGCCACACGCTGCATCCAGCCGCCGGAGTACAGCATCATCTTCAGAGTATGCAGCAGGACCTGACCGGGGCCTTCCACGGCCAGACGGCAGTCCTCTTCGATCTTGCAGTTTTGCATTTCGAACAGGCCATTGCCTTCGATGACCAGGTTCGTGTCCTTGAAATGGCACTCCACGAACGACTTGCCGTCGAGTACCACGCGCTGTCCGTCAAAGGTTTTACCGCGTACCGTCTTCATGATTTCTTGCTTGCCGCGAGCCCGCACAACCCGAAAGGTGGGCGTCTTTCTACACGAATGCGTCGGCTCTTGCACGGCCCGACGCGGTAGGGGAAGCTGCCGGCCGCATGCGCTTATGTAGATTCGATACCGACAGGCTGGGCGTACTTCGCGGCGACATGATCGTCGATGTGACTTCGGCCCTCGATTCCATTCCCGCGGTCCGCTGGCCCATCGATCCGGGCGACCTGCTGATCGGCAACCTGGATCGGTTGCGCGGCATGATCGAGCATCTCGCGGAGGAAGGCGTGTCGCGCCATCTGGCGGACTGCGCGCTGAAGAGCCCGGTCGCCAATCCCAGCAAAATTCTCGGCGCGCCGAAGAACTATTCCGAGCCGGGCAACAGCGAGCAGGTGGTGAACTTCCTGGAGCGCGACGGCCTGTTCATCAAAGCCACGACGGCGGTGTCCGGCCCATCCGACGGCATCGAGCTCACGGTGCGCGATCGCGAAGTGATTCACGAAGTGGAGCTTGCGGCAGTCATCGGCTCCTGGTGTCGCAACGTCACGCGCGAGCGGGCGCTCGATCACGTGGCCGGCTACACAGTCGCACTCGATATGACAGTACGAGGGTCGGAAGACCGCGGCTTTCGCAAATCTCCCGACGGCTATTCGGTGCTGGGACCGTGGCTGGTGACGCGAGATGAAATCGTGGATCCGGGCTCGTTGGGACTGTGGCTGCAAGTGAACCGGCAGCCTCGACAGCGCGGCAACACGCGCAACCTGGTGAACGATCTGCCGCGGCTGATCGAATATGCGTCGTCGTTTTGCACCCTGTATCCGGGCGACATCATTCTCACCGGCACGCCGACCGGCATCGGCCCGGTGGTGTCGGGCGACATCATCGACGCAGGCGTCGCCGGCATCGGCTCGATGCGCGTCGAGGTTCGTTGAATCAAGACTGGATAGAAGTCGGGGCCGTCGAATCGTGTTCGACGGCCCCGATACCTAGTTACTAATCTCTAGTCGCTAAGTTTCTGGCCCCTTCCCTGGGGAGTCTTCTTTACTTCCCTTTTCGCGGCTTCTTGGCCGCCTTCTTGGTTCCCCCCGAGCGCGTCTTCACCTTCTTGCTGCCCTTCTTGGCAGCGGATTTCGTGGCGCCGGCGCCCTTGGCCGCCGGAGTCTTTTTCTTGCGTGCCTTCTTACCCGCTTTGTGCTTGGCGGGCGTCTTGCTGGACTTCTTCGCAGGCGGCCCTTTCTTGGACGGAACAGATTTGGCCGGAGCCTTCTTGGCTGGAGCCTTTTTCGCCGGCGCTTTTTTCGCCGGAGCCTGCTTCGCGGGAGCCTCCTGGGCGGGCGCTTCCTCGGCCGGCGGAGCTTCCTTGGGCGGAGCTTCCGGAGCCGGGGCTTTCTTGCGCGGCGCCTTCTTGGCCGGAGCCTTTTCTTCAGGCGCCTTTTCCGCCGGCGGCGCGTCTTCCGCGACCGGAGCCGGATCCTCGATCGGCGGCGGCGTTTCGGCCGCTGCTGCCTTCACTTTCTTCTTGTTCTTTTTCGGCGTGGCGGTCACCAGAGCATGCGCCGCGAACATCGCGCCCTGCGGGTCGACCGCCTGCACGATCCAATCGCCGCCCGGGACTTCCATCGGACCATTGATGACCTTGCCGCCGGCAGACTGCAGCTTGCGTGCGGTCTGGTGTACATCCTTGACGTTCACGTAGCTCAGCCACGCGACCTTCGGCCCTCCATCCATCGTGTTGAACATGCCGCCCAGTTTGCGACCGTTGATGCCCCAAATCAGATATGTGCCGTGTTCACCCATGTCGTGCTCATCCATTTTTTGCCAACCAAATAATGACGAGTAAAAGTCGAACGCGGCGCGGTGGTCGCCGGTCATCAGTTCGTGCCAGGAATGCTCGCCGGGTTTCGGCGCGCTGATGGCGCCGTAGTCATCGGCGGATTCATATACGCCGAAGGCCGCGCCGAACGGGTCCTTGAGCACCGCGTAGCGGCTGCCGCTGGACAGCGAGTCGATGTCTTTCACGACCGATCCGCCCTGTTCCCGAGCCTGCTTCACAGTTCTTTCGATATTCGCGGTGCCGATGTATGGCAACCAGTGCGGGATCGCGCCGTCGGTGCTGGAAGCGGTGGCTCCGACCGGACCGCGGGACGCGGCGAACATGACGTAAGAGGAGTCTTCTTCCCAGGGCTGGCTCTTCCAGCCGATCGCCTTTGCATAAAACGAGTGGGCGGCGCTCGAGTCCGGCGTCTTCAGCTCATGCCAGACGAACTGCCCACGGACACTCTGATCTGCCATCGCGATCTCCCTCGATGAGAATTCTTGGTTGGATCAAGTGAGGCTCGTTGAATTGCGGCTGAGCATACTCCGCCCGCTCGCGCAAAAGTAGTCAACGCTCAACAAACATTCTCACATCGGTCGCGACGGACTGCGATCTGCGCCGCGTACTTGCCAAAAGCCGGCGATGAGGTACAACAGCACGCCAGGATTTTCACACTCACTAATCATGATGACCACGCCTGAAGCACGGCTCGGCCGTCGCGCGTTCCTGGGCCTCGCGAGCGTACTGGCGATCGTCACGTCATTACCGGTCGCGGCCGATGCACCACTGCAGATCTGGTTCATCCGCCATGGGGAAAGCGCCACTCCAATTGAAGAGGGCAACATTGCCGGCAACCCACGGCCGGTGCCAGACGCAGGCATGAGTTATCCATTGAGCCGCAAGGGTGTCGAACAGGCTCGTGCGCTGGCGGCCTCGCTCAGCGAGACGCCCATCACCAGGATCTACAGCAGCACGCTTTTGCGCGCCATTCAGACTGCCGACGCGCTGGCGTTCGACCACGTCCAGACATTGTCGCTGGCGCCCGAAGCGGTGGAGATCGACCTCGGCGTCGCGCCCGGCGGGAGCGAGGACTCGCGGTCCATATATATGGACCTGACGCGCCGCTGGCTCACCGAAAAGGACCTCGACGCGCGCCATGGCGAGGGCGAGAGCTTCGCCGATGTGCAGCGCCGGTTCCTGCCCTTTGTGCGGGAAGTGATGAACCGTCACGCGTTGGACTCGGGCGTGGTCGTCATCGTCGCGCACAGCGCCACGCTGGGACTGATGGTGCCGGTGCTCGCCGCCAATGTGCCGTCGGATTTCTCCTTGCGCCATCCGCTGCCGAATACCGGGATCATCAAGACCGAGCTGCGCGACAGCCGGCTGTTCTGCACCGAATGGGCCGGCATCGCGAGCGACCAGTTCGACGAATAGCTCGCGACGCGCGGATAACGACTCTTAACCTTGTTGGGGGATCCGGACGCTACCATCGGCGCCGGCCATGTGGCTGGCGCGCGTTCGGCACAAACAGATGATACGGAAGCTGTTCTGGATTCTGGTGGCACTGCTCGGCGCCTGCGCGATCGGCGGCATCGCCCTGCATCGTGGCGAGACCATCAATGCCATGTGGATCGTGGTCGCGGCGGTCTGTATCTACAGCCTCGGCTATCGCTTCTACAGCGCCTGGATCGCCGCCAAGGTACTCACCGTCGACGCAACGCGTGCGACACCGGCGCTCCGGCTGAACAACGGCCGCGATTATGTTCCAACGCATCGCTGGATCGTGTTCGGTCATCACTTCGCCGCCATCGCCGGCCCCGGTCCGCTGATCGGCCCGACGCTCGCCGCGCAGTTCGGCTACCTGCCGGGCACATTGTGGATCCTGATCGGCGGCGTGCTCGGCGGCTGCGTTCAGGACATGACCATCCTGTTCCTGTCGACCCGACGCAATGGACGCAGTCTCGGCCAGATGGCGCGCGACGAGCTCGGCCCGGTCGGCGGCTTCGCGGCCATGCTCGGCACGCTGACCATCATGATTATCCTGATCGCGGTGCTCGGACTGGTGGTGGTCAATGCGATGAAGCACAGCCCCTGGGCCACCTCGACAGTGTTCGCCACCATTCCGATCGCCGTGCTGATCGGCCTGTATC
>JBEVKA010000400.1:0-4904 GCA_040509855.1 Steroidobacter sp. | reverse complement strand
TGTCTGGAAACTTGCCGATGTCCTCGGAGGTGATGACGTCGAGCACCGAGGCCGCTTCGCGTTTGGACTGCAGCGACTCACGCAAGCTGTTACGGATGCCAGTCACGACGACTTCTTCGAGCGAGCTGCCACCCTCACTTCCTTCGGCCTGATGCAAACTGCGCACTTGAGGTGGCACACGCGTGATCGGGCCTGGTTCGACTTGCGCGAGCCGGATGTATCCAGCATCGCGCCGCTCGGTGGCGCTCTGCGGACTGCCACGTGATGATTTGGGCGCAGCCTTGTTAGTCGGCAGAATCGTGACCGTGCGACGATCGAGGAATTCGAATTCGAGACCAGTGTCGGCCAGCAGTCGGCGCAGCGCTTCTTCCGATGGCAGCCCGCTGGGAACCGCGGAAGACTTCACTCGGTCGGCGACGCGAGACATATAAACGATCTGCAACCCGGTCTGTCGCGAGAATTCCGTCAGTGCGCTGTCGACCGGCTGTGCCGGAATGGGCTGAGCGATGACAGCCAACGCCTGCGCAGCGACGATGGTCTGACTGAACGTCAACGCAATAGCAACCGCCAGCCGGCGAACTCGTCCGTACATCCGTCTCCCCTCCCTTCCGTTGTGACACAACCGCCAGTCAAATGTTACGAGGCGGTTACTCCCTTCCCGGGTACGAAAATCTCAGCGCGCCGGCATTGCCGCGCTGACGACGATCTCCTGTGCACCACGTTCGACGCGAATATCCGGCTGACGCTCCAGGAAGCGCAGGAACGATTCCGCGTCGTAAGCGCTGAAAATCCCATTGATCTGCGTAGCGCGCAGCTCTTCGCCGTCGACGCGAATGCGCCGTTCAGCGTAGCGATTGAACTCCTCGATGGCCGAGCCCAGCGGATCGTGATCGAACACGACCTGACGCTGCAGCCAGGCGACGGTCTTGCGCACGGTGCCGCCGCGTTGTGAAACTTTCGCTGAACGCCCGCTTATCATCGCTTGCTGATCGCCATCGAGCTGCGCAATCAGCTGTCGCATGCCGTCGCTCGCGTCAGTGCCCAGCGCGTCGCGCGCCTGTTCGAATACATCCGGCAAACGCCACACCGAGACGCGCCCTTCCAGCACCGAGATCAGCGTGCGATCTGTCTGCCGATAGACATCGAACTCGGTGCCGACGGCTTTCACCACCGTGTCGCCCGCGTAAACCCAGAATGGTCGCTTCGGATCCTTCGCGACCTGAAACAGAGCCTGGCCACGCACCAGCTCGATGCGCCGCTGCCTGCCGTCGAAACGCGCGCGAATCTCGGAGCTGGAATTCAGGTGCACCGTCGAGCCATCGGACATGCGCCACGAGCGCTGTTCGGCATGCGCGGTCTGGTAATGATCGCGTTCGTGGAACCACCAGCCGCCGGCAAGCAACACCGCGATCATGGCCATGACGGCTGCCATTGCGGTCCAAATATGCGCTGGTATCGACGGTGAGGAAGAGCGGCTCGCCGCATCGACGGTCGCTGCCGTCGGAAACATCGGCTGCACCACATCGTCATCGACTTCAGCACGTGCTCGGGCAATTAAAACATCGGCCGGTGTCGTGTTGTGAGTCGCGGCCTGCTGCAAGTCCTGCATGAAGCCCGCGAGCGCCACGTATTCATAGGCGTGGGTGGGCGATTCGCATAACCAATCGATGAACTGCTCGCGTTGTGCGGCTGTGAGCTCTCCGGCGCGATGGAGCGCGAACCACGTTTGAGCTTGCGTAGCGATCAACGCGCGTACCGGATCCTGGCGGCGACTCATCGCGCACCGCCTTCGGCACGCAGGCGATGGCGACACAGCGCCAAGCCCTGCATCACGTATTTTTTCACTGCGTGCGTGGTGACGCCGAGCCGCGCGGCGATTTCTTCGTACGACAATCCGTCGCGATACTGCAGGATCAACACCGCTTGAAACTTCGCTGGTAACTGTTCGATCAACTCGGTGGCCTGCGACAGTCGCGCCTGCAGATCCACTTGCTCCTCCGGCGTACAAAAATCCACCAGCGCCGGTTCCGCAGGCGACTCGACAGCATCCACGGTGTGACTCCAGCGGCGATCCAACACCGCCTGCTCGCGCAGCAGATTGACAGCCACCGTGTACAAATAAGCCTCGGGATTGCGAATGAGCTCGCCGCGATCCGCTCGCAGCAGGCGCAAGTACAGCTCTTGCGTGAGATCGGAAGCGTCTGCGGCTCGTCGCACCCGGCGCCGGATGAATGCAGTCAGGTTTGGCCCATGCTGGCCAAAAATACGGTCCCAGTAGCTCCGTCTGCTGTCCGTCATACCTACCTACGAGTGTTTCCCGCCGCCCTCGGGTACGGCAACGAGCGTACTAAATCCCCGGATATTCTGCCGTCTCCACCATGACAATCAGGCCGTAATAGTCTCATTAAGAGAAAATCCGTCCCATATGGGAACACAGCCCGGCCACCGGCGTTCGGACCCAAGCCGAATCCCGGCACTGCTTCAAGGAGAGAGCCCTCATGTCCCTGTCGACATCTGGAAACAGTCGCTCGCGCGCGTTGCTCGCGCTGATGAGTCTCGCCGTCGCCGCGATGACACACGCACAGGAAATATCTCCGCCCATCCAATGGCACGCATGCCCGCCTCCGCCGCCCGATGCTCCCGATCTGCCGCTCGAATGCGGCACGCTCGCGGTACCACTCGACTACAGAGCGCCACACGGCGAGACGATCAACATCGAGATCTCTCGATTGCAAGCGACGCGTCCCGAGTTGCGTCGTGGTGTGTTGTTCACCAATCCCGGCGGTCCGGGCGGCGCAGGCCTCGATCTGCCACTTTATCTTGCATCGGGTCTCGCGCCTGCAGTGCTCGAACGTTACGACCTCATCGGCATCGATCCGCGTTTCGTCGGCACCAGCACACCTGTGACCTGCGGCTTGAGCGAACAGGACGCGAGCCAGACCACGCCGCCGTTGGAACAAGCCGGCGGATTCGACGCTACGGTGGATTTCATGAAACAAACCGCCGAGGCCTGCAAGGCCACGTCGCTGCGCTGGCTGCCATTCATCACGACAGCGAATACCGCTCGCGACTTCGATCGCATCCGTGCCGCGCTCGGCGAACCGAAAATCTCCTATCTCGGCTATTCGTACGGCACTTATCTCGGCGCCGTGTATGCCTCGTTGTTTCCAGATCGCACCGATCGATTCGTGCTCGACAGCAACGTGCATCCCGGATGGATCTGGCGCGAACAATTCCGCAGCTGGGGCGCCGGTGGGGAAGTTCGCTTTCCCGACTTCGCCGAGTTCGCGGCCGCGAACGACGACACCTATCATCTCGGCGACACGCCCGCCGAAGTGCGCGAGCTGTTCTTCGAACTGGTCGCCAAGCTCGATGCGAATCCGCTGGTGATCGGTGACGTCGTGTTCAACGGGCCGATGTTTCGCGTCTACACCTTGTCCGGTTTGTACTTCGACGCCAACTTGCCCGGCCTCGCGGAGCTGTGGCAACAGATCAACGAATCGCCCAGTAGCGTGACACGGCTGCCGCTCGCTCGAACTGCCTCGTCGTCAGCGCCGGTTCCCGTGGACAACCCGGCGATGTCCAGTCTCGCCATTCTGTGCGATGACGTCGCGTGGTCACGCGATGTGGAACGCTATCGTCGCGAATGGGAGGCGGATCGCCAGGAGTATCCGCTGTTCGGCACGCTCGGTTCGAATATCTGGAGCTGCGCATTCTGGCCCGCGAGTCCGATCGAACCGCCAGTGACGATTACTTCGACCGGTCCGCAAAACATTCTGTTGTTACAAAACCTGCGTGATCCCGTGACTCCGTACGAGGGTGGCGTTGCCATGCGCGACGCACTCGGCCGCCGGGCACGACTCATCACAGTCGAACAAGGCGGACACACGGCCTATGCGCTATCACCCGTGAACGCGTGCGTGAATGACGCCGCCAATGCTTACTTGGCGAATGGCGCGTTCCCGCCGGCGGATCGATATTGCCCCGCTGAGAAGTCCAATGCCGAGCCGGCAAGCGCCGCTGATCGCGCTCGTGCAGAGAAGCTGACGCGCGAGCGAGTGATTCGATAGAAGTGACAGGGCCTGGCCGACATGGGTCGGCCAGGTCGCTCCATTCCGCTTACGCGGTCGAGGGTTCCTGGGCAGAGTCCATCTTCGGTTGGCTGGCGCCGAGCAGGGTCAGCAGTGGTCCCGTCATCATTGTTGTAATCACCGCCATGATGACCAACATCGTGAAGATTCGCGGCGACAGGATGCCGAGGTCGTAGCCGATGTTGAGTGCGATCAGTTCCATCAGCCCGCGCGTGTTCATCAACGCGCCCAGCTGCAACGACTCGCGCCAACTCATTCCCGTGACTCGGGCAGCCACGGCGCTGCCGCCGAGCTTGCCGATCGTCGCGATCACGACGATGCCAAGACAGATCAGCCAATCTTCCGCGCCATTGAGCAATCCAATCTCAGTGCGCAGACCAGTGAAGGCAAAGAACAGCGGCAACAACAACACCGAGCTGAATTTCTCCAGCCGCGTCGTGATCCGGCGTCGGAACTCGGCCGAGTCCGGCATCACAGCGCCTGCCAGGAACGCGCCGAACAATGCATGAATGCCGATGATCTCCGTGCACAGAGCAGCGGCGACCACCACGCATACGATGATGCCGAGCGTGCCGCTCGACGGTTCCTCCCGTCCCAACTGCTCGCTGCCGATCCAATGCGGCAGCAGGCGACGCACTCCCACCATCATCGCCACGATGAACACGCACGCCAGCAGCAGGGTGAACGCTGACGCCACCACGCTCGCCGCGTTGGCGATGGCCACGACCAACGCCATGATGCTCCATGCAGTCACATCATCCACCGCCGCGCAGGTGATGGCCGTGCTGCCCAACGATGTGCGAGACAGATTTC
>JBEVKA010000399.1:0-5914 GCA_040509855.1 Steroidobacter sp. | reverse complement strand
ATTGATCCGCTTGATGCGAGCCGATGTCGGTGAGGATGCCGCCGTAACGCGCCTTGTCGAAGAACCACGCCGGCCGCGACGGCGCGTTGGTTCGATGCGGCCCCAGATTGATGGTTTGAATCACGCGCCCGATGGCGCCTTGTTTGATGAGCTCGCCCGCGTAAACCGCCGAGCGCACTTCCAAACGTTCCGAGTACATGACCGCGAACTTGCGTCCCGTCTCGGTGACCGCACGCCGCACTTCCGCCAATTGTTCCAGCGACGTGATGCCCGGTTTGTCGGCCAGATAATCCTTGCCGGCGCGCATGACTTTTACTCCCAGCGGCGCGCGCAGATCAGGAATCGACGCGGAGAGCACCAGCTGGATGGATTTGTCTTCGAGGATCTCGTCTTCGCTGCGCGCGAGCTTCACATCACCGAACTTGGCGCGATATTCCGCGATCTGTTTCTGATCCGTCGCATACATCGCGACCAGCTTGCCGCCACCGCGTTGGACCGCCGATGTCATGCTGTAAATGTGCGCGTGATCGAGACCGATGACGGCGAAGCGCAACGAATGTTTGGCGGCGATCTCGGGCGTCTTGGCTTTCTCCTGCGCCACCGTGCCGCCACCGCTGGCCTGTGATAGTGCCTCAGGCGACACCGCTGAAAACAAGCCCGCCATGCTGGCGGTCTGCAGGAAAGTACGTCGGTCGGTGCTGCTCATGTCGCCCCCAAATAGACGATTCTCGAATCGATGTTTCTCAAAGCGCCTTGATTTTCACGCTGCGAAAGCGGACTTCATCGCCGTGATCCTGTAACAGGATGCGGCCGCGTTCCAGCTCGCCGAACTTGGGAATGTCCTTGAACTTGCTGGCGGCCATGCGGCTGCGAAAATCCTGCGAGCCGCGCGTGAACTTCAACACCATCACGCCATTGAGCCAATGCTCGACCACGCCGTCGCGACGCGCGACGATGCGGGCGTGCTGCCATTTGCCGACTTTAGGTGCGACGCCGAGGTTGCCCATGAGCGGTGCGCGCGCTTCGAGATCGTACAAGGAGGCCAGCGTGCGATTGCCATCCTTGCCTTGCTTGGCGTCCGGGTGACGTTCGTCATCCAGCAGCTGATATTCCAGGCCCGTGTCCGCGCCGTCGCCGACGAAATATTTGATGCCGCTGTTGGCGCCGGGCGTGAGCTGGAATTCCAGCTGCAGCTCGAACGCGCCGAATGTTTCCTCGGTGACGATGTCGCCGCCGCCGCCGCCGGTGACGACCAGCTCGCCGTTTTTCAGGCGCCAGCCCGACGTCGGGAACGCGCCTCCCTTGGAAGCTCGCCAGCCTTTGGCGCTCTGGCCGTCCCACAACAAACTCCAGCCCTGCTTGCGTTCCACGTCGCTCAAGTCGTTGGGCAGGGTGTTGCGAACGAAGATGTGCGACTCGGCGGGCGAGGGCTGCGGCTTCTCGTTGATACGCACATTGCGCCACGCGATCTTGCGGCCCGCTTCTTCGGGCTTGTCGATGGAATGCACCTGGAGCGCGATGAAGCCTTCTTTGTAAGTCGAATCGAGTACGTAGGCCGTCAGCACGCCGTTGACCCAGGTGCGCATCGAGGGGCCGATGGCTTCGATGCGGATCTGATTCCACTCGTCCATCTTGTACAGGCCCGGTTGTAAATTGAGCGTGCCCGGATACCACCAGCCGCTCATGGCTTCGTCATAGAGACCACCGGTCCATTGACGGTCGGACGGATCGATGTCCACCTGCGGTCCATGCACGCGGCCTTGCATGACCTCGGGCTTGCTCTGGCTGCGAAACTGCACGCCGCTGTTGGTCGGCCCGACCGATTGTTTTACCTCGAATTCCAGCACGAAATCGCCATACGGCTTTTCCGTCGCGAGGAAGCTGTTGGGCGTGCCGGTGCGCGTAGTGCCGACGATGGCGTCATCGACGATGTCGTAACTGGCCGAGCCGTTTATTAGTTTCCAGCCATTCAGCGACTTGCCGTCGAACAGCGGTTGCCACTGCCCGTCGTCGGCGGCGCCGGCGGCGCCACCGGTCAATTGAATGGCCAGCTGAATACCCACGATCCATGCCATGACAGGCTTCATGCACGAGTCCTCTTGCGAAAGTGGCCGGAGCATAGCGGACGTCGACGACCGGATGCGAGCCGCGCTGTCGATTTGCCTGCCAGTGCCGACTTCCCAATGTCAGTGAAGGACGCCAACCCACGCCACTACGTGTCGCGCTGAGCGACCCCTAGCATCGCCTCACATTTCTTATCGCGAGGTGAAAAACATGCGTGTCATGTCATTGGGTGTAATGCTGGCGGGCGCGACCTTGACGGTCAGCGCTGGCGCGGACGAGTTGCCTTGTCACCTCGGCAGCTCCAGCTCGCTCTACACGGACAATGGGTTCGGTGAGACACCCGAGGCCGACGACCATCTGGGCAGCGCGCTGGCGAAAGGCGACTTCGACGGCGACGGGTTCGAGGACCTCGCAATGAGCACGCCGGATGAAGATCTCGGCGCGCAGGCCGACGCGGGATTGGTGCACGTGGTGTTCGGCGGGCTCAGCACTGCGCCACAAAGAAAACAAACATTGCGGCAGGCCGATCTGCCGGGCGAACAAACATTCGCGAATGCAGCGTTCGGCGCGACGCTTGCGGTAGGCGATTTCAATGGCGATGGTTACGATGACCTCGCGGTCACGGCGCAGAAGTCTGGTGGAGGAGTAGGGCGTTACTTCGTGATTCCAGGTTTCGGCACCGGTCTCGACGCGGCCCACGCGACGTTCATTCCGAATCAAACAGTGGCGTCGAGAAATAGTCCGATGGCCGCAGGAGATTTCGATCTCGACGGACGCGACGACATCGCATTGGGTCAGTCATGGTATGCGGGTTCTTGTCCCATCAGCGCGGGAGCGCGAGGGCGCGTGGTGTTTGCGTACGGCGTGTCGGGTGCTTTGCTTCAGTTCGCGCGCATCATCAGCACCAACGACAGCACGAGCGGCGTGCAGTGTGGCGGAAAATTTGGCAGCGCCTTGTATGTGACATCGTTGCAAGGTCGTCGAGTCGTGCTCGCGGGGCAGCCTTACTACGACCTTCCCAATGCGCCGGACAGTTTGGACGTCGGTAGTTATTTCCGCTTCGGTTTTGGCGAGAGCGGTCGTCCGGAAGTGCTGCAATTTGCGCACGCGGCGCAGGCGGGCGCGCGCTATGGATCATCCTTTACGAGTGGCGATTTCGATGGCGATGGCCAGCGAGATTACGCGGTGGGCGCGCCTGGGAATGCCACCAACGCTGGATGGGTGCGCATCGGTTATGCCCACGGTGGCACGCAACTGCTGCGGCACGAAGATTTCAGGCCCACGCCGCCGCCACCTTCCGGGGAATTCGGCACCGCGCTCGCGAGTGGCAATCTCGATGGCGACGGCATCGACGACCTGGTGATCGGCGCGCCTTTCGCTTGGGCAAACGATGGCGACATATTGATCGCCCGCGGCGCCGCCGCTGGCTTGAATCCGATCTACACCATGATCTTCGTCATGCCCACCGCCAGCGCCTGGCGCGAATTCGGCCGGGTCATGCTGACCATGGATCGCGACAACGATGGACGAGCGGAACTGGTGAGTGGCATACCGATGGCCAGGCTGTATGGGCTGCCCGAGGCGGCGCTCTGGTCGGGCGTGGTCGCCAGCACCCGGTTCAAACAACTGGACCAGTGCCAGTGACGGCCAGTGATGGCCAGCGATCGAGAGCGGTTGCGCATTGATCGATAGCGCCTTTGGCTTGGACCGGCGCGGCGGCGCCGGTCTACGCTAGCGCCACCGTGGAGCATTTTCGCTCCGAACCCAAGCATGGAACATGCGCCTCACTCCCGCGGAAATGGCCGGCAGCATCGGCCGGGGATTGTTGTCCTTCCCCGTCACTCACTTCGACGCGAGCAATCGTTTCGATGTCGGCAACTATCGCGCGCATTGCGCGTGGTTGATGGAGCACGAGCTGGCCGGTTTGTTTGCGGCCGGCGGCACCGGCGAGTTCTTTTCGCTCACGCCGAAGGAAGTGGTCTCGGTCGTAGCGGCGGCGGTCGCCGAAGCATCGGGCAAATTGCCGGTGATCGCGGGCTGTGGCTATGGCACGGCGATGGCAGTGGAGTTGGCGCGTGAGGTGGAAGCGTCGGGTGCCGATGGTTTGTTGTTGTTGCCACCTTATTTGGTGAGCGGATCGCAGGATGGTTTGGCTGCGCACATCTCGGCTGTGTGCAGCGCTGTTTCCATCGGCGTGATCGTTTACAACCGCGACAACGCCATCGTCGATGACTCGACGCTGGCGCGTCTGTGCGATCGTCATCCGAATCTGGTGGGCTTCAAGGACGGCGTCGGCGACATCGAGCTCATGACGCGCATCTATACGCGCATGGGCGACCGCCTGACTTACATCGGCGGGCTGCCGACGGCGGAAACATTCGCGGCGCCTTATTTGAAAATGGGCGTGACGACGTATTCGTCGGCGATCTTCAATTTCATGCCGCGCTGGGCGCTGTCGTTCTATCGCGCCGTACGCGCTGAGGATCAGGCCACAGTGATGGCGGCATTGCGCGATTTCGTGATGCCTTATATCGCACTCCGCAATCGCGGTAAGGGTTATGCGGTCTCCATCGTCAAAGCCGGCATGCGAGCCATCGGCCGCCCCGCCGGCCCGGTGCGCCCACCCTTGATCGACCTCAATGAGCGCGAACACGAGGAACTCCGCGCCCTGATCGCCCGCGCCGAGCCCAGCTGATTATTCGTAGCACTGGCATGCGACGCGCGAGCACGCTATATGTGCGCGCATGTTTGAACTGAGCCAGCTGCGCTGTTTTGTCGTCACCGCCGAGGAACTGCATTTCGGGCGCGCCGCCACCCGGCTGAACATGACTCAGCCGCCACTGAGCCGCCAGATCCAGTTGCTGGAGCGAGGCCTGGGTGTCCAATTGCTCGAACGGAGCAGCCGGCAGGTCAAGCTCACGCCAGCGGGCAGTACGTTTCTGCCCGAGGCCCGACGCATCATCAAACTCGCCGAGACCTCGGCGCTGGCGGCGAGGCGTGTCGCCAAAGGCGATACCGGGCGAGTGGCGATCGGGTTCACGGCCGTGTCGGGTTACAGCTTCCTGCCCAGGATCGTGGCGCGTGCGCGCGAGTCGTTGCCGCAGTTCGAACTCGAACTGTTCGAGATGGTGACGTCGGATCAGTTCGAAGCGCTGATGACCGGTCAGATCGACATCGCCTTCGTGCGGCCGCCGGTGGAGCAGGCGAGTTTCGAATCGCTGCCCATCCTGCGCGAATCGTTGTTAGCTGCGTTGCCGGCTGGCGATCCGCGCACGGAGCGAAAGTCTCTATCGCCAGCCGATTTCGACGGTCGGCCGCTCATCATGTATTCCCGCATCGGCGCCGGCTATTTCAACAACATGCTGACGCGTTTGTTCGAAGCCGCCGGTGTGTTGCCAGAGTACGTGCAGCACGTGACGCAAATTCATTCCATGCTGGGACTGGTGCGCGCCGGACTCGCCGCCGCCATCGTGCCTGCGTCGGCGATCGAGTTGCACATGGACGACATTCAATTTCGCGAATTCGTCACCGTGCCCGTGCAACCGGTGGAGCTGCAAATGGCGTGGCGTCGGGATAACGGCAACCCGGCGTTGCAGTCCATGCTCAAACTCTGCGGTGAGTTCGCCACGGAAACTTGAGCGTCGGCTGATTCGCGTAGCGGCGCATCGTCAAACGCAATCGCGCGCCACAGCCCGGATGTAACCGCACATCGAATGTCGGGCCATTCACGTCCACGCGCTTGTCATTCATCGTTACCGACTCGATGCGATGTTCAGCATAGGCGCCGCCTTGAATCGTCACCGAGCGCGCGCTGACTGGATTCAAATTGATGAGTGTGACCGAAGCGTGC
>JBEVKA010000398.1:0-4351 GCA_040509855.1 Steroidobacter sp. | reverse complement strand
GCGGTGAACTGCCTGGAGAGCATTTCGAGCTAATACTACAAGCGCCGCTAACTGTTGACCATCAACTTTTTCGCCAGCTACAACCAAGCTATGTTCTTTTTCGGTCAGTTCGCATACGTCTAATAGCTGCGCTCGCGGGGTTTGCTGCCGGGCCTGGCGGCTGGCACCAACTGGGTGTTCCGGGACGAGAGCGCACACATGGCATTCGCGTTCGAGGTCATCAACACCGTTCGTCGCGAGGAGCCGCATCTGTTCGACGCCTCCTGGGCCCGGCAGGTGCAGTCGATGATCGAGGAGGCGGTCGATTGCGAGTCCGCGTTCGCGGACGACGTGCTGTCTGGCGGCGTGGTCGGACTCACTCGCCGTGAAATGCGCCAATACCTCGAATACGTCGCCGATCAGCGGCTGCGAGCGCTGCAGTTACCGGCTCGTTACAACGCGCGCAACCCGTTTGCGTTCATGGAACTGCAGGACGTGCAGGAGCTCACCAATTTTTTCGAGCGACGCGTGTCCGCGTACCAGGTGGGCGTGCAGGGTGAAGTGGCGTTCGATGAAGCGTTCTGAGTCGCGTTAACAACCGCTAACAACGTCGGTAACCGTAAATAACTGGCGGCTGGCGTGCCCGATCCACAGGGTACGCATACATCTATACGAGTGAGGCAGCGTGAAAGAACAGTCGGTGGTCCGCTGGGCGGGCGGAATGGGGATGCTGATGCTGGCGGTCCAGGCCAGCGCGGCGGAAACCGAGTCGGTCATTGTCGAAGGGCGGCGGGAACGCAGCACCGTCGTGCTCGACGAACCCGTGGACACCGGCTCACGCCTGGGCATCGACGCGTTCGACCTGCCGGCCAGCGTGTCGGTGGTGTCGCACGAGTTGATCCAACTGCGTGGCGCTCGAACTGCGGTCGAGGCAATCGAAAGCGCGGTCGGCATGACCGGCGGCACGTCCGTCGGCTCGATTCCGAACTACGCGACGCGAGGCTTCGCCGGCAACGACATCACCGTCATGCGCGATGGCATTCGGCAGAACACCGCATCTCAGTCGTCACGACCGCTGGACAGTTTCCTGTTCGAACGCATCGAAGTATTGAAGGGCCCTGCGTCCTTGCTCTACGGCGAAGGCGCGGTTGGCGGCGCGATCAACTACGTTTCCAAGCTGCCCAACGACCGCTTCAAAGGCGAGGCCGTCGCCAGCGTGAGTTCGTGGAACTCATATCGCACTGGCGTGGGCTTCGGCGGTCCGTCGGGGCTGGACCAGCTGTTCTATCGCGTCGACGTGTCGCATTCGCAGTCCGACGGTTATGTGGATGACAGCGGCTACGATTACTCAGCCGCCGCGGCCGCTCTGCGTTACGACGTTTCCGACGACACGACGCTCACGCTGCAAAGCTCGTTTTTGAAGGACAGCATCAGCAGCTATTACGGTACGCCGCTGCTCTACGATGCCGTCATCGATCAAACCGGCACGCCGGCGGTTCGGCGGGCGAATGCTGCGACGGATCGGCTCGTCAATGCACGCATCGATGGCCGCACGCGGCGCCTCAACTACAACAACATCGACAATTTCGCGCGCGCCGACAATTCGTTCACGCGATTCATCGTCGACTCACGGCTGTCGGACAGCTGGTCGATTCGTAACGAAACATACGCGGCGACTCAGCATCTGGACTGGCGTAACACCGAGAGCACGGTGTGGAATCCGACCACGCAGCTGGTCGAGCGCAGCAGCTTTTTCCTGATCTATCGCAACGACCTGCAGCTCGGCAATCGGTTCGATCTGAAGTGGAGCGGCACGCTCGCCGGCCGACCCAATACGTTCGTGATCGGCGCGCTGTACGACCATAACGAGCAGATTCGCAACAGCGGCCAGGTTTATACGGGAACGCCGACGCCGGCGAACGTGCCGCTGCTCGGTTTCAATCGCGGCTTCGGACCCGATGTAGATACGGAGCGAACGGCCAAGATCCTGACCGAGAACGCGGCGGCGTATGTTGAAAATGTGTTCGAGCCGCTCCAGCGCTGGAAGATCGTCAGCGGCTTGCGTTACGAACAGATCGACGTCGAGCGCACGTCGTACGTGGGCGTGGCGACGTACACCAAGTCTTACGATCCGGTCACTGGACGATTGGGTGTGATATTCGAGGCGAACGACGATCTGAATTTATATGCGAGCTACAGCCGCGCCGCGCAGCCCGTCTCGCAGCTCGTGAGCCTCACGGTGACTCAGAACGACTTCGCCTTGCAAAAAGGCATTCAATACGAAGCCGGCGCCAAAGCTTCGTTCGGCGGCACGGACCTGACGCTGGCGTTGTTCGATATCGAGAAACAGGACGTGCTCACCTCCGCTGTCGTCGATGGCGTGCGCATCAACTCGCAGATCGGCAAGCAAGTATCGCAAGGTGCGGAGCTGGCGGTCGCGTTCACGCTGCCGGGCGAGTTGCGCATCGATGCTCATACGGCATGGACCTGGACGGCCGAGTTCGAAGATTTCTTCGAGAATCTCGGCTCGGGCGTGATCTCGCGTTCCGGCAACACGCCGCCGAACGTGCCGAAGTTGGTCGCCGGCTTGTTCGCCGTGAAGTCGCTGGGCGACTGGGAGTTCACCGCAGGCGCCCGCCACGTCGGCGAGCGCCAGGCGAATAACAACAATGGCATTCAGCTCGCGTCATACACGACGTTCGACGCCAGTGTCGGCTATCAGTGGAACGACGCCGAGATCGTTTTGCGTGGACGCAATTTGAGCGATGAAGACTATGCCGAGTGGGCGTCAGGCAGCGGTTTGATGGTGAAGCTCGCCGACCCGCGCAATGTCGAGCTGGGTATTCGCTACTCTTTCTGACCGTCGCGAGTCCAGAGGACGATAAAAAGGGAATCCCGCGGGATGACGTTATGAGCTGGAAGCGCGCACTGTTCCTGTTTCACCGCTGGGCAGGCATCGTGTTGTGCCTGTTCTTCGCGCTGTGGTTCGTCAGTGGCATCTTCATGATGTATGTGGAGTTCCCGCAGCTCACTCGGACGGAACGGGTCGCGGGCGCTCGGCTGCTGGATTTCTCCACCGCGAAGCTCACTCCAGCCGATGCTTTGGAGAGGCTGCAGCCACAGGATTTCACGCGCAGAGCGACGCCGAGCGGATTCGAACAAGCGACGATCGAAGCCGTGATTCCTCGTTCCATTCGTCTGGCCATGATCGCAGAGCGGCCGGCTTATGTGATTCACGCCGACAACGGAGCACAGCCGCGAGTCGTGTTCGCGGACGACGGTGCGGTGTTACGCGATGTGACGGAGCGAATGGGTGAAGAGGCCGTCACTGCGTTCGTGCAGAGAAGCGGATTGGGATTGGGCGAAGCCATCGCCTTTCGCGGCTCGGTGCAGACGGATCAGTGGTCGGTCTCCGGCGGGTTGAACGATCATCGGCCGTTGCTGAGATATGCGCTCAACGATCCCAAGCACACGGTCTTGTATGTATCGTCGACCACCGGCGAAGTGGTGCGCGATTCGGATCGAACCGAGCGCGTGCTCAACTATTTCGGCGCCGTCACGCACTGGATCTATCCGACGTTCATTCGCCAGTATCCGCTGCTGTGGGAATGGATCGTCGATATCCTCTCGGGTGTCGGCGTGGTGCTCGCCATCACCGGACTGTGGATCGGCGTGCTGCGATGGAATCGCCGCGCGCGGCCGGGCAAGCCGCAGGTGCCTTATAAAGGACTCATGCGCTGGCACTATTTCACCGGCATCGTCTTTGGCATCGTGACGGTGACGTGGGTCTTCAGCGGCCTGTTGTCCATGAATCCGCTGAATCTCAATCCGCCACGTCGTGCGGAAGCGGACCAGCAGCTGATCTACACCGGCAAAGCACTCACGGCCGCCGATTTCGAATTGCCGGCGCAAGGATTCGGCCGGCTCGCGATCGAGGCCGAGCTGATTCACTACGCCGGCCAGTCGTTTTATCGCGTGCTCGATCGTGACGGCGTCACGCACATGGTCGCTGGAAACGAGCAGGCGACGGCTTTGCCGGACGCGGCGACGATGATGACACTCGCTCCGCAATTGATTCCAGACGCGCCGCTCGCGGAGGCGACGCTGCTGACGGCTTACGACAACTACTATTACGCGCGTCGCCCAGAGCAGGGCGAGCGGCCATTGCCGGTGATCCGCGTACGCTTTGCCGATGAGCAAGCGACTTGGTTTCACCTGAATCCCCTGACTGGCCAGATCCTCGACCGCAGCACCCACACCAACCGCGTCTATCGCTGGCTGTACAACGGGCTGCATTCCTTCGACATCTGGTGGCTGTGGCAGCGGCGTCCGCTGTGGGATATCTGCGTGATCGCGTTCTCCCTGGGCGGCT
>JBEVKA010000397.1:0-14717 GCA_040509855.1 Steroidobacter sp. | reverse complement strand
TCGCCGTGTTGATGACGGAGATCTGGTTCTGCGCCGTCACGCCATTGATGAGTGTGTACGCGCGGTGTGTGATGCCCGAACCCGACGGCGTCCAGACCTGGTTGTTGGTGTATGAATATTCCTCGATGCGCTTGGTACCGCCGCCCGCCACGGTCGCGCCGTTGTGATTCTCGGCGATCAACCCAGGCGTAATCACATAGACATTGCTCATCCACATCGTGTGGCCATTCAAATTGGAAATGGCCGGTTGCGTGCCGGCGCCGGTGATCTTGATGACGCCATCCATCAGCAGCATCTCGGCCGTGTGCGATCGAAACGTGTCGTTCATGATGGGCACGGCGGTGCTCTGTTCGATCTCGAAGCCGGTCATCATCACGGCGCTGTAGTCATCGTCGAGTCGAAGGCCGGCGACGGTCTGGTTGCGCAGCTTGATGCCGATCAGGCTGATGCCGCAGCAGGTGTACGGCATGATGCCGTATTGGCCGCCGTCGACTTCGACGTTCACGACCACGTTGGTGCTCGGCGTGCCGCGAACGCCCGCGTAGGCGCCCGTTGCGGTGATCTTCACATCTTCGAGCGTGCTGTATTGAGCGCTTGCCATGGAGATGCCCACCGCGCCCGAGTTGCCAGTGCCGAGATTGATATCGAGGCCGCGCACGACGAAGCCAAAGCCGCAGTCTGCATCGCCCTCCCAACCTGCCACGCCATTGTTCTTGAAATGAATGACTGGCTTGGGACTGGAGGGATTGTTGAATCCCGAAGCGGAATTGGCCAGCTTGATGAGCGGCCGGGTCGCGCCGGGTTCGCCGACCAGCATCGGCGATTTATTGATGGCCTCGGGCGTGAACGTCAGTTGCTCACCGCAGCCCGTGAGCTGGTAGACCTGCTCGCGCAGCAGGGTGTTCGATACCAGGTACGTTCCGGCGGGCAGCATCACTGCCAGGCCGTAGTTATAACCATCGTTGAGCGCTTGCTGCAGTCCCGCGGTCGAGTCGGTCAGCCCGGTGGGATCGACGCCGGAATACAGCGTGGCCTTCAAATATCCCGCGACCACATACGGATCGTTCGAGGGTATGCCTGGTGGCACCGGTCCGTACGCGCTGGCGTTGAAACATAGGAGCAAAGCCGCGATCCACAGCGGCGTGAGTGACGTCTTCATGGTTGTGTCCATCCCCTGAGCCTGGTGCGACGGGGACCGTACGCGTCGCGGATGGAGTCGTGCAACGACGAGATGTGCTTAGAAAATGGGTGAGATAAAGCTCGCCGAATTTCGTTTCTTGGATGTCCAGCTGCAAACTCGAGTTTTAGAATGCATCGTCCGATGCATAGTCGTCACGTCTGCGCGCGGAGCGACAATCCCGGCACACGCTGCAGCTCTCGCGAGATCTGTGCGCTCACGCTCTGCAACAGCGTCAGTCGTTCCCTCACGAGTTTGGCGCGAGTGATTTTCTTGGAGTGGCTCGAACTATTGAGAGCAGCGACCACACGGCGGGTCTTGTCGAACACGGGCACGGCGACGGCGACGACGCCGTAGGCGAGTTCGTCTTCGACGGCGGAGTAGCCGCTGCGCCGGCATTCGTCGATCAACGATTTCAACTTGGCGCGATCCGTCACCGTGCGGTCGGTGATGGCATTGATCTCGGCCTGATCGAAATATCTCTGCAGTCGCTCTGGTGCGAGTCCCGCGAGTCACACACGGCCCATCGACGTGGGATAGGCGGGAAGGCGGCTGCCGACGTGTGCTTCCAGTCGCATCAACGTGCGCACAGATGCACGAGCGACATACACGATGTGAGTGCCATCGAGCACCGTGAGCGCCGCGGAGTCGCCGGTCTGGCGCGCGAGATCTTCGAGATATGTTTTGGTGAGCACCTCGATGTTCATCGAATCGAGATAGGCCGCACCCAACTCCAGCACCTTCGGTCTCAACAAAAAATTGCGACCCGACTGCATGACGTAGCCGAGATCCGAGAGCGTCAGCAGACAACGTCGCGCCGTGGCCGCAGGCAATCCGGCGCGGGCGGCAATCTCGCTCAAGGTCAGCGAGGGCGAGTCATAGGTGAAGGCGCGGATCACTTCCAATCCCTTGGCGAGGCCGCCCATTGCTTCACGTCGCGCACCGGCGGATTCGGATTTCTTCATGGCGGAGTGGCTTTTCGGTTAGCGAAAAATCGCGGCGATGTTCGTTGACAGTCCCGGCAGCGGGATCCAGCATGATTCGTATGACGAATGTTTATTCGATATGCGAAAAAATGTCCAGGCGGCACGAATGAAGATCGGCCGCCAGGAGCATCGCGCTTCCGCCATCTCCACGTCGAACGAGTCGGCCATCCTGGTGCGCGGTCGCGACCTGTGCGAGGAGTTGATCGGGAGGATTTCGTTTACCGATCATGTGTGGCTGCTGGTGACGGGTGAGTTGCCGAACGAGGCGCAGCGGCGCGTACTCGATGCTGCGTTGGTCGCGATCGCCGAACATGGATTGGTGCCGAGTGTGCAGGCGAGTCGCATGACACTGGCCGCCGCGCCGGAAGCTTTGCAGGGAGCTGTCGCGGCGGGATTATTAGGATGTGGATCAGTGATTCTCGGTGCGGCGGAAGACGCGGGCCGACTGCTCCAAGAAGTGATTGCGCGAGCATCGTCGACGACGTCGATGCAGGCAGCCGCGAGTGAAATCGTGCGCGAGTATCGGGCCGCGCAACGCGCGATTCCTGGCTACGGTCATCCGCTGCACAAAGGTTACGACCCGCGCGCTCGACGATTGCTCGAAGTCGCGAAAGAAACGGGGGTTCGTGGTCGGCACGTCGAAGCAGCGGAAAGTATCGACCGTGTGCTGCCCGAGATCACCGGCAAGCCGCTGGCGATCAATGTCTCCGCGGCGATTCCAGCAATCCTGCTGGATGCCGGTTACCCATTGCTCGCCATGAAAGGAGCGCCGCTGCTCGCACGCACGGCCAGTCTCATCGCGCATTTGTTGGAGGAGCGCTCGCGACCGATCGGCTTCGTGCTGTCGCATGCGGGTGCGGCGGCCATCGACTACGACGGGCCAAAGCCGGAAGGCTTTGTCGCTCGCGACGAGTAGGCGCGCATGCAATCCGTCCTCTCCGGCATCCGCGTCGTCGAACAAGGCACCTTCATCACCGGGCCGTGCGCCGGCATGATGCTGGCGGATCTCGGCGCCGATGTCATCAAAGTCGAAAGTCCCAGCGGCGATCCGTATCGCAGCTACCAGGGTGGCCAGTTCTCGCCGCACTTCCAGGCGTACAACCGGAACAAACGCAGCCTGGCTTTGGATCTGCATGAGAGCGCGGACCGCGGCACGTTCGAGGGTCTCATTCGCGACGCGGATGTTTATATCCAAAACTTCCGTCCTGGCACGGCCGACCGCCTCGGCGCTGGCGTGCGTCACCTGCAGGAAATCAATCCGCGCCTCGTGTACTGCTCGATCAGCGGTTTCGGATCGAGCGGGCCGTATGCGGATCGGCCGAGCTATGACTCGGTCGCACAGGCGCTCAGCGGTTTCCTCAGCGTCGTGGTCGATCAGGAACGTCCGCGTTTCCTCGGCCCGGCGCTGGCGGATGCGATCACCGGCATCTACGCGGCCTTCGGCACACTGGGCGCACTATTCGAACGCTCGCGCACTGGTCGCGGTCGGCATGTCGAAGTCTCGATGCTCGAAGCCATGGCGCATTTCGCCGTCGAGCCGTTCGCCGCGTTCTTCGCGCTGGGGCAGGTGCCGAAGTCGAGCGACCGTCCACGGCTCGCACAGGCATACATCCTGCGCACAGCCGACGGTGAGTTGATCGCCATTCATTTGTCGTCGATCGAGAAGTTCTGGCAGGGATTGACCACCGCACTCGACAGCGAGCGGCTCAATAACGATCCGCGTTTTCGAGTGCGACAAGGACGCATCGAGCACTACGAAGCACTCGGCGCCGAGTTGGACGCGCTGTTCTCACGTCATCCATTGCGACACTGGATCGAGCAGCTCGAGCGCAACGACGTGCCGTTCGCACCCATCAATCGCATCGATCAGGTTGTCGACGATCCGCAGGTGCGCCACCTCGGACTCATCGTACCGGTGGAATCGGCGAGCGGCGGCAAGCAGGCAGTGCGTCCGGCCGTGCAGTTCGATGGTGCGAAGTCGGAACGCGTGACATCGGCGCCGCTGCTCAACGAGCACGGCGCGGCGATTCGGACGGCGCTGGCGGCAGGCGGAGGGTGGCCCGACGCATCGATTTAGACCAGCCGGCAATACGAGGTTATGAGTCAGTCAGGGGGAAGCGGGGATGACTACGACCAAGAGAAGGAGGCTGATGCTGGCGGGTGCGTCGGCGGCGCTGTGCATCGGGCCGTTCGAGGCGCACGCTCAAGAGCAGCCGCCCGTCGAGGGAACGGGATCGAGTCTCGAAGAAGTGATCGTATCGGCGCGCAAGCGTGAGGAGTCGATGCTCGATGTGCCCGTGGCCATCAATGTTTTCACCGCGGCCGATATCGAAGCGGCCGGCATCGAGCGGCCGCAGGACTTCATCGATCTCACACCCAACATGAGCCTGGTGCAGACACAAAATCAGGGAACGTCATTCGTGACCGTGCGCGGTATTTCACAGGCGCGCAATAGCGAGCCGTCGGTTGCCGTGCTCATCGATGGCGTGCTGATGGTGAACCCCTCGCAATTCAATCAGGAACTGGTGGACATCGAGAGCATCCAGGTGTTGAAGGGGCCGCAAGGCGCGCTCTACGGGCGCAACGCCATCGGCGGCGCGATCATCGTCAACACCAAGCGGCCCAGCGATGTTTTCGAGAGCAGTATCACCGCGGGTTACGAGTCCGGGCCAGGACAGCGCCTGCGTGGCAGCGTGAGCGGCCCGATCAGCGACACATTGAAATATCGCTTGGCCGCGTCCTATTTCGAAACCGATGGTTACATCGACAATGCGTTCCTGCGCGAGGAGGCCGATCCATTCCGCGATGTATCGACACGCGTCCGTCTGCTGTGGGAGCCGTCGGAGAGCTTCACGGCCGACCTGCGCTTGAACTCATCGCAGGTCGATACGCAGGCGCTGTATTTCAATATCACCGAGAGCGTCAATGACACCAGCCTGCCGGTGCGCGTCAACAATTCGGGTGTGAACGAGCGCGACATGTATGGCATGTCGTTGAAGATGGACTATGAAACCAGTGCCGGTACGCTCACGTCGGTGAGCTCCTACGACACGCTGAAAGAGATTCTCACCGGCGATCAGTTCAACTTCCTGCCGATCCCGGAGTCGGTGCTGGCGCAATTCTTCGGCGCCGATCAGGCGCAGCACCAGTTTCTGGACGTCGAGGCGGTGAGTCAGGAGCTGCGTTTCACTTCGCCCGCCGCGCAGCGAGTGCGTTGGATCGCCGGTGTGTATGGCATCGCCACCGATCGTTTCATCTCCACGGGCAATGTCTTCGATCTGGGCAACGGCGTGGTCCCGCAGGTTCGGCGTCGTCCGCTGCCGCTGTTCAATCCGCAGTTCACTTATCTGTCCGACTCGCAGGATAATTTCGCGTGGGCGGTGTTCGGCAATGTCGATTTCGATTTGGCCTCGCGTCTGGAAATGTCGCTGGCCATGCGCTACGACCGTGACGAGCGGGAGAACACGACGGAAACACCGGCGCAGTTCATTCCGGCGGCGCTGGCCGGCATCGCCTTCCCCGGACAGGTTCGCAAGCAGACGTGGGATGAGTGGCAGCCGAAGATCACATTGCGTTACAAACCCACCGACGATTCGATGTTGTTCGCGGGTTACAGCCGAGGCTTTCGCAGCGGTGGCTTCAATCAAACGGGTGTCGGCGCGGCGGGCATTGCCGGCATCCAGGACTTGTTCGACGCTGAAGTCGCGAACACGTACGAGATCGGCGCCAAGGCGGAGTTCTTCGACCGCCGGCTGAGTGCGAGTGCGAATGTGTATTACACGCGTGCCGAAGGTTCGTATTTTTTCGTGTTCGATCCGAATACCAGCACGCTGTATCTAGGCATTCTGGATCGGGTGGATTACAACGGCGCGGAGTTGGAGCTCAAAGCCGTGCTTGCCGATGGTTTCGATGCATTTCTGGGATTGGGTTACACCGACAGCGAGGTCAAGGAATCCCAGCGCGCCGCGAGCGACGTCGGCAATCAGGCGCCGCTGGTCTCCGAGTACAGCGCGAACCTGGGATTCCAGTATCGCCGTGCCATCAGCGACGGGTTGAAAGCTCTGGTGCGCACGGACCTGGAGGCGATCGGGCCGACCTGGTTCTATCCGGACAACTTCACCCAACGCGATCCGGTGGAGTTGGTGAACATGCGAGTGGGGCTGGAGGGCGAGGCGTGGTCGGCGACGGTGTGGGTCAAGAATCTCACCGACGAGGAGTACAACGCCGAGTGGTCGCCCGGGCCGCAGTTCTTTCCGAATCCCGGCTACACCAACAACTTTGTTTTCAAGGCGCTGCCGCGGCGCTGGGGCGTCGACGTGACGTACCGGTTCTAGGGCACGCAGGAGCATGAATATGGCCACCAATCACAAACTGCCGTCTCGGCTGCATCACACCGCCTACGTGTCGAAGAATCTCGAAGCGACGCGGCAGTTCTACGAGGACGTCATCGGCTTGCCGCTGATGGCCGCGTGGTGCGAGTCCGACGAGCTGTTCGGCGCCGAGCGCACTTATTGTCATCTATTCTTCGGTCTCGGCGATGGCAGCGCGCTCGCGTTCTTTCAATTCGCGCGGCCGGAGGACCAGGCGTTGTTCGGGCCGAAGATGCCCGAGACGCCGTTTCATCATGTCGCGCTCAAGGTAGATACGGACGCGCAGAAGGGGATCGAACAACGGCTGCGCGCGGCCGGCTATACCGAACCGAAAATGTATGTGCTCGAACACGGCTATTGCCGCTCGCTGTACGCCGTCGATCCGGACGGCATGATCGTCGAGTTCACCGTCGACCATCCGGAGGTCGAGCAGATCAACACCAAGCGCCGCGGTGACGCGCACGCCGAGTTGAAGCGCTGGCTGGCCGGCGATCTTCACTCCAACAACATGTTTCGTTGAGTGGAGGGGTTGTCTTGAAGACCAGCACGGACCGGATTCTGGTCACGCTCGTGGGCAGCCTGCCGCGTTCGCAGGCGGTCACGGATGTATTGTTCGCGCGTGAACGGGGCGAGTCGCTCGATGCAGCCGCTGCCAGCGATACCATTGCCTACGCCGTGAAGCACGCGGTCCTGCGCCAGGTGGAAAGTGGCGTGGATGTGGTGAGCGATGGCGAGATGAGCAAGATCAGCTACGCCACGTACATCAAGGATCGGCTCACGGGCTTTGCAGGCGACACACCGCGCGAGCCGGGTCAGGATCTGGTCGAGTTTCCTCGCATTCTGCAGCGCCTGGCTCAAAACGGTTCTACGGCGAAATACACGCGTCCTCGGTGCGTGGCCGAGATTCGAGTCAGCGACCTGCGGCCGGCGCAGACCGATGTGGACAATCTCAAAGCGGCGCTCACGGCGACCTCGCCCGTCGAAGGTTTTCTCAACGCTGCCTCGCCGGGCGTGATCGCGCTGTTTCAGCCGAACGAATATTACCGTACGCAGGATGACTATCTCGAAGCCGTGGCCGAGGCCATGCGGGCCGAGTACGAGCTGATTACCGGCGCCGGTGTGCTGGTGCAGATCGATTCGCCGGATCTGGCGATGGGGCGACACACGATGTATCGCCATCATTCGGTGGACGATTTCCTCGATCGCGCGGAACGTCACGTCGAGGTGTTGAACCATGCTTTGCGTAATGTTCCCGCCGATCGCGTGCGTATGCATGTGTGCTGGGGAAACTATGAGGGCCCGCACCATCACGATGTGCCGCTGGAGCTGCTGCTGCCGATCGTTCTGAAAGCGAAAGTGCAGGGTCTGCTGCTCGAAGGTGCGAACCCTCGTCACGAGCACGAGTGGGCGGTGTTTCGCGAGCAGCGACTGCCCGACGATAAGGTGCTCATTCCCGGCGTCATCAGCTCGACCACCAATTACATCGAGCATCCGCTGCTGGTCGCGGAGCGCATCTGTCGTTACGCCGATGTGGTCGGTCGCGAGCGCGTGATGGCCGGCACGGATTGTGGCTTCGGCACGTTTGCCGGATTCGGGCCCGTGGATCCCGACGTCGCCTATCTCAAGTTGCAATCGCTGTCCCAGGGCGCGGCGCTCGCGTCGAGCCGGCTGTGGAGGCGATGCTGAGCGAGGATCGTTTCATCGCACTGGAGGGTGCGTCACTGCGAGTGCGCAGTGTGGGCAAGGGACCGGCGATCGTGATGGTGCACGGTTGGGCGCTCGACCTCGACCTGTGGCGGCCGCAGATGGACTTGCTCGCGGACCGATACCGAGTGATCGCCTATGACCGACGTGGTTTCGGGCGTTCGACCGGTGTGCCGGGCATCGAGCAAGACGTTCATGACCTGGAGCGATTGCTGGATTGGTTCGACATTCCGAGCGCGGCGCTCGTCGGCATGTCGCAGGGGGCACGCGTGGCATTGCGCTTGGCACTGAAACATCAGCGGCGGACATCATGCCTGGTGCTCGACGGTCCACCGGCGGAAGGCTGGTCGGAGACGATCGGCGCTCAGGAAATTCCGCTCGATGCTTATCGCGCTCAGGTTCGCAGCGAAGGTATCGATGCGTTCCATCGCATGTGGCTGCAGCATCCGTTCATGCAGCTGCATACGACGGCTCCTTGCGCGCAATTGCTTTTAAAGGAAATCGCTATTCGCTATCCGGCGCGGGATTTGCTCATGGATGAACCGCCGCAAGTGTCGCTGCTGGCCGAACGTGACTTGCAACAACTGAATGTGCCGATGCTGGTTCTCAGCGGCGAGTTCGATTCGCCCCAGCGTCGGGCGATCGCAAGCAGACTGACCCGATTGCTGCCGGATGCGCAGCTGCGAACGATTCCCGCCGCCGGACATCTCGCGGCGCTGGACGATCCGCGCACATACGCGCAGGCTCTGCGAGATTTCTTTTCGAGCCAGCCGGCGATGGATGCCGGCCGCATCATGTAACAGGAGCAGCCAATGGCCAGAGTGGGTGTGATCGTGGGCAGCCTGCGCAAAGGCGCATTCACCAAGCTGACAGCGCGTTCGGTGCCGGAGCTGGCGCCGCCGTCGCTCGAGTTCTTCACCATCGAGATCGGCGACCTGCCGTTCTATAACGAGGATCTCGAGACGGCCGACGCGCCGGCGCAGTGGACGCGATTCAGGCAGCAGGTGAGAAGTGCCGACGGACTGCTGTTCATCACACCCGAATACAACCGGAGTATTCCCGGCCTGCTGAAGAATGCGCTCGACGTTGGATCGCGCCCGTGGGGCAAGAGTGCATGGAGCGGCAAACCCGCAGCGGTGATTGCGCAGAGTCCTGGCGCGCTCGGTGGCATGGCGGCCGCTCATCATTTGCGACAGGTACTGCTGGCGGTGAATGTCGCAGCCATGCCGCATCCGGAAGCTTACATTCACTCCGTCGCTTCTTTATTCGATGAGAGCGGCCGGTTGCAGCACGCGCCGACGCGCGAGTTCATGACGACTTTCCTGCAGGCATTCGCGACCTGGCTGGAGAAGTTCCCGCGCGCTACTGCTTGAGCGCTGCCCAGTCGAGGTCGAAGCGCGCGAGATATTTCTTCAAACGATCGCTGTCGTTCACCGCTCGACGGCGCGTGCGCGAGGCCGCGAACAGCTTTCTGCCGGCTTCAGCCATCGTCGCGCATGAACGGCACGTCGCGACGACGGCATCCAGCTGCAAGCGGTCGAATAAATCGAGGTTCGCCAGCGCCGCCGCCGGCAGCAACGATTCGAGATTGCTGTGCTCTTGCTTGGGTCGCCACGCGCTCTTCAATCGTTCGATCTCGTCTTGCACGACGTCGACGGTGATGCGTCCGCCCTCGGCGAGTGTCGCCATGCGCATGATCGAGGCGGACAGCTCTCTGAAGTTGCCGTTCCAGACTGCGGCAGGTGAGCCGGCAAAGCGCTGATACTCCCGGCGCGCTTCGGCGTTGAAGCGCACGTTTAAGTCGTTCTCGCGCGCGTATCGCTCCAACTCGTAGTCGATGTTAGGTTCGATGTCCTCACGCCGTTCGCGCACCGCCGGTAGCTCGAACACCCAAAGATTGATGCGCGCGAGCAGGTCATCGCGAAACCGGCCGGCCTCCACGGCCACCCGCAGGTCGCGATTGGTGCCGGCGATCAGCTGGAAATCGCTCTCGACTTCTTTGTCCGATCCCATCGGCGCGAAACGTTTTTCCTCGATGGCCTTGAGCAGCATGGTTTGTTCGTCGAGTCCCAGCTCGCCGATCTCATCCAGGAACACCACGCCGCCATGCGCCTTGCGCAGCAGGCCGGCGCGATCGCTCTGCGCGCCCGTGAACGCACCCTTCACATGACCGAAGAGGGTGGAGAGCGCCGAATCTCCGCGCAGCGTCGCGCAGTTCACCTCGACGAACTCGCCCTGGATCTTGTGTCGTGACTTCTTGAGCTCGTAGATCCTGCGCGCCAGCGTCGATTTGCCCGCGCCGGTGGGGCCATTGAGCATCAGCGGCGCCTTGGAGCGAACCGCCACTTGCTCGATGCGGGCGATCATTTGATTGAACGCCGCGTTGCGCGTCTTGATGCCGGATTTCAGGAACTCGGTGCTCTCCTGTTGCTCGCGCGCGAAGCGGGCGCCGATCTGGTTGTAACGCGAGAGATCGAGATCGATGAGCGAGTACGCGCCCACCGCCTGCGAGCCTTGCTTGCGCGGCGGCGATGTTTGCAACAGCACGGCGGGGAAGTAACGCGCCTCGGTCAGCAGGAACATGCAGATCTGCGCGACGTGTGTGCCGGTGGTGATGTGGATGAGATAACGCTCGCGCTCCGGATCGAACCGATACTGGCGAGCGAACTCATACAGGCAGTTGTAGACCTCCTGGAAGTCCCACGGGTCCGCCGGGTCGCACTCGTGCAGGTTCATTTTTGTTTCTGGCGAGACGGCGGAGATGTCCGTGCGTAACTGCTCGGCGAGACGCAGGTGCGAGCGTGCGTGAAGCATCTCGAAGCGGTCCACGACCAGGTCCTCGTGCTGGCAGATCGAAATGCTCGGGCGCCATTTCTCCCAGCGGCCCGCGCCGCTGCCGCTGTCGAGCACGGACCCCAGGAAGCCTATGACGACGGTTTTCATGAGTATCGAATAAGCGAGTTGGCTAGCTTAAAAGATAGCATTCGAGGCTTTACCTCGCTGCGGTATTTGGCGGCCAGGGCTACCAACCTTGATAGAAAAGCTTATGAATCAATCCGATGGGAGATTTCAGGAACAGGCGATGCTGCACTGGCACACCGGTTGCTATCTATCCAAGCGAGCAAGCAATCAACGGTCACGGGCGGCGCCATGGGGGCGCCGCGGGCTCGCAAAGACGGCAACCAAACGGGAGGCGACGATCATGGCGAACAAGCAGCTCTTCCAGGCAATGCGCGGTGAATTCGTGGCGCCGGCAACGGACACGAACAGCGAGGGCGCGGCCGCGTATGGGTATTCGTCCAAGCATCTGTTGGCGCAATACGCCGTGACCGGCTGTCTCAACAACACTTTCTATGCCGACGGCGCCGACCAGCTCGACAAAGTGCTGGCGCTGAGCAAGGAGTTGAATGCGGAGTTCATCGCCAAGACCGCGGTCTATGCACGCGAGCACGCGTTCATGAAGGATATGCCGGCGCTGTTGCTGGCGGTGCTGTCGACCAAGAGCCCGGAATATTTGCGGCGCGTGTTCGATCGCGTGATCGACAACGGACGCATGTTGCGGACGTTCGTGCAGATCCTCCGCAGTGGCGCGGTGGGCCGCAAGTCGCTCGGTTCGGCGCCGAAGGCTTTGGTGCAGAACTGGTTGAGCGCCGCGAATGAGCGTCGCCTGATCGAGGCCGCGGTCGGCAGTGATCCGTCGCTCGCAGACATCGTGCGAATGGTGCATCCGAAGCCGAGCGACAAGGTGCGCGAGGCGTTCTATGGCTGGTTGTTAGGAAAGGCGTATGCCGTGGAAGACCTGCCGCGGAAGCTGCAGGATTACGTGGTGTATAAGTTCGACCGCTCGCAGGAATTCCCGGACGTTCCGTTCCAGATGCTGACGGCGCTGGGATTGAAGCGCGAAGAGTGGGCGATGGTCGCTCGTCGCGGCAACTGGCACATGGTGCGGATGAATTTGAATACGTTCGCACGGCATGGCGTGTTCGAGATCGATGGCATGGCGGAGATCGTCGCGGACAAGCTGCGTGATCGAGTCGCGATCGAGAAGGCACGTGTGATGCCGTATCAGTTGCTGGCTGCGTTTCGTGCGACGGGACCGGCGGTGCCGGCGATCGTGCGCGAGGCGTTGCAGGATGCGATGGAAATCGCGCTGATGAACATCGGTTCGTTCGGCGGCCGGGTGGTGGTGTGCCCGGACGTGTCGGGCTCGATGCAGTCGGCGGCGACTGGAATGCGTCGTGGAGCGACGAGCAGCGTACGTTGCATCGATATCGCCGGCTTGGTGGCGGCTGCCGTGGCGCGTACCAATCGGAATGCGCTGGTGCTGCCGTTCGAGAACTCGGTGCGTGAAATCGCTCTGAACATGCGGGACTCGGTGATGACCAATGCCGAGAAGCTCGCTTCGATCGGCGGCGGTGGTACGAACTGCAGCGCGCCGCTGAAGTGGTTGAACGCACGCAAGCAGCAGGCGGACCTGGTGATCTTCGTCTCGGACAACGAGTCGTGGGTCGACGCCAGTAAGACGGGTTCGACCGAGATGATGCGGCAGTGGAGCGCATTCAAGGCTCGTAACGCCGCGGCGAAGCTGGTGTGCATCGACATCCAGCCGAACGCGACGTCTCAGGCGGCGGAGCGGGCGGACGTGTTGAACGTCGGCGGCTTCTCCGATGAGGTGTTCGAGGTGGTGAATGCGTTCGCCGCCGGCACATTGACGCCGGGTCATTGGATCGAGCGCATCGAGGAAGTCTTGATTTGAGTGTCGGGTGCGCCCGGGAATGCGTTTGTGACTACATCGTCATGATCGAACAGTCACCGACAACTTTGGTCCCGGGCGCATTCGATCCAGACAGGTTGGTGCGAATGCCGGCAGGACTACATTGGCAAGCCGCAAGGCGAAGGGGTTCGAGTCCCCGACGGCCGCGAGGGCCGAAGGTCCTGCCAAATACTCGTCGCACGTTTGAGTATCGGAGTGGATGGTCATGAGCGAAAACAATCACGAAACAATGAATGTACCGGGCGGGGCGCACGTCAAGATGGGGAAGCGCGGCGTGCCGGTGGAAGACGAGGCGCGCGTGCAGTTACAGAAGACGGCTCGCATGCCGTTTATCTTCAATCACATCGCCGTGATGCCGGACGTGCACGTGGGCAAGGGCTCCACGATCGGCAGCGTCATTCCGACTTTGCAGGCGGTGATTCCGGCTGCGGTCGGTGTAGACATTGGCTGCGGCATGATTGCGGCCAAGACGACACTGCGCGCGTCGGACCTGCCGGACAACTTGAGTGGCGTGCGTTCGGCGATCGAACGAGCCGTGCCGCACGGTCGCTCGCCGGGCAAGCGTGACAAGGGTTCCTGGGGCGATGCGCCTCCGGAGAGTGTCGATACTGCGTGGTCCACGCTGGTCGATGGCTTCGCGCGGATCACTGAAAAGTATCCGCACCTGGCGAAGGCGAATCAGCGCGTGCATCTCGGCACGCTCGGCACCGGCAATCACTTCATCGAAGTGTGTCTCGACGAAGAACAGTCGGTGTGGTTCATGCTCCACAGCGGATCGCGCGGCGTCGGCAACGCGATCGGCACGCACTTCATCGAGCTGGCGCGGCAGGACATGCAGCGGTGGATGATTAATCTGCCGGATCGCGACCTGGCGTACTTCCCGGAAGGGACGCAGCACTTCGACGACTATGTCGAGGCGGTGGAGTGGGCGCAGAACTTCGCGAAGACCAATCGCGAGGTGATGATGCGGAACGTGATCGCGGCCGTGCGTCGGGCGATCCCGAAGCCGTTCGAGAGCCATGTCGAGGCAGTGAACTGTCATCACAACTATGTGAGCCGGGAACATCACTTCGGCCGGGACATCCTGGTCACTCGGAAAGGCGCGGTGAGCGCTCGCAAGGGTGAGCTCGGCATCATTCCGGGCAGCATGGGTGCGCGTTCGTATATCGTGCGCGGCCTTGGAAACGACGATAGTTTCCACAGCTGCAGCCACGGTGCCGGACGGACGATGTCGCGTACGGAAGCGCGGCGACGCTTTACGGTGGAAGATCATCGTGCGGCAACCGCAGGTGTCGAGTGTCGTAAGGACGAGGATGTGATCGACGAGACGCCGGCGGCTTACAAGGATATCGACGCAGTCATGAACGCACAGCGCGACCTGGTCGAAGTGGTCCACACATTGAAGCAGGTCGTGTGCGTGAAGGGATGAAGATGATCGAGATCGATGGCGCACAGGGCGAAGGCGGCGGGCAGATTCTGCGCTCGTCGCTTTCGCTCGCCATTTGTACGCAGCAGCCGTTTCGGATCACCAATATTCGCGCCAATCGCGACAAGCCGGGCCTCATGCGCCAGCATCTCACGGCGGTGAAGGCCGCCGCGGAGATTTGCGATGGCGTTGTCGATGGCGCGGACGTCGGCAGCCGCGAGCTGATCTTTCGGCCGGGCAGGTTGAAGGGCGGTGTTTATTCTTTTGCCATCGGCACCGC
>JBEVKA010000396.1:0-3411 GCA_040509855.1 Steroidobacter sp. | reverse complement strand
CAGGCGGATGAATTCGAACTCGGCGTCGCCGAGCTGGGGTCCATATTGCGCGGGATCTGCGAGCGGCGGAGTGACTGGAACGGACGTCGGCATGATGGACTAATCGTTCGCGGGATCAACGGCCCGCGAAGTGATGACTTCGCAGGCCGTTCCTCACCTTTCATCCGTTTAGGCTGCGGGCGCCAACGCCACTCCCGTGACGTCTTTGCCGATCAACTGATCGATGTCGAGCAGCATCACCATGCGACCCGCCACGGCAGCCAACCCTTCGATGAACTCAGTGCTGACGTGCTCGCCGAATTCCGGCGCCGGCTTCACGTCGTTGGCGGCGACATCGATGACGTCGGAGACGCCGTCGACGACCACGCCGAAATCGCGGCGACCGATCGCGGACTCCACCGACAACACGATGATGACGGTGAGCGGCGTGTATTCGGCACGCTGCAGATTGAAACGCATGCGCAAGTCGACGATCGGAACGATCGAGCCGCGCAGGTTGAGCACGCCGAGCACGTGGCTAGGCGCCTGCGGAATGCGCGTGACCGGAGACCATCCGCGAATTTCCTGCACGCGCAGAATATCCACGCCGTAGGTTTCATCGCCCAAGGTGAATGTCAGCACCTGGTTGGAACCGGCGGCGCTGGCATCGATCTGCGCTGCTGCTTGATTGGACATGAATCGAATCTCCTGCCGGCTGCTAAACCAACGCCGGCGAAGGCCGGCGTGGTTGTCACAGCGCTCATGATGTTTATCGGCGCGCTCGTTTCACAATGAATACGACATTCACTGCATCGGGCGTGCGCAGCTTCCGCCGCTTCTGATTAAGTTCAGAAGTCGCTCCAGTTGGTGTCATCGCCACTGGCGCGAGCCAGCGACGATGAGCCCGCCGCCCTGGCGGCGGCCGGCTTGGCCGGCGCGAGCCCGGCCTTGCGCACCGGAGCGCGCGTCTTGGCGGCTGCCGGCGCGATGCGCACCACTTCGGCCGACGGCGACCGGTGATGGTGGTGTTCCACCGCGGCTGTCGAGCTGGCGATGCTGCTGCCATCGGAGCGACGGAAATAACCGATCTGCGACACCAGCGTCCCGGACTGCTGTTCCATGGACTTGCTGGCCGCCGACGCCTCTTCGACCAACGCCGCGTTCTGTTGCGTGACGTTGTCCATCTGGCTGACGGCGTTGTTGACCTGTTCGATGCCGGCCGACTGTTCCTCGGACGCCGCGGCGATCTCGGCGACGATGTCGGTGACCTTCTTGACGCTCTCCATGATCTCCGAGAGCGTCTGGCCCGATTCGTCGACCAGTTCGGAGCCGATCTTGACCTTGTCGACCGAGTCGTTGATGAGACCTTTGATCTCTTTCGCGGCGCTGGCGCTGCGCTGAGCGAGATTGCGAACTTCGGTGGCGACCACGGCAAAGCCACGGCCCTGTTCGCCGGCGCGTGCCGCCTCGACCGCGGCGTTCAACGCCAGCAGGTTGGTCTGGAACGCGATCTCGTCGATCACGCCGATGATGTCGGCGATCTTGCGGCTGGAGTTGTTGATCTCGCCCACCGCGCTGATCGCACGCTGAACCACTGCTCCGCCCTTTTCCGCCTGTTCGCGCGCACCGACGGCCAGCTGATTGGCCTGACGGGCGTTGTCCGCGTTCTGTTTCACCGTCGCAGTCATCTGTTCCATGCTGGACGCTGTTTCTTCCAGCGCGGCCGCTTGTTCCTGCGTGCGTTGAGACAGGTCGTCGTTACCATGCGAGAGCTGACGCGCCGCCGCGCCAACTGCATCCGCGCTACCGCGAACACCGCCGACGATTTCAACCAGCTTGGCGTCCATGCGCTGCAGAGCTTCGAGCAGGCGACCCAGCTCGTCGTTGCTGTCGACACGCACGTTGTTACCCAGCTCGCCGCTGGAGATGCGATCCGCGATGCTCACGGCCGCGTTCAGCGCGCTCAGGATGGAACGGATGATGAGCACGCCGGCCAGAGCAGCGATGGCGATACCGATGATGATCGCGCCGATGATGAAGGCGCTGACGCGCTTGAAGGAACGATCCGCTTCGGTGCGCATTTCCTGCGCCACCTTGATCTGGGTGTCCAGCAGCTCATCGCCGGTGACATTGAGCTTTTCGTAGGCGGGACGCGCCTTCTCGATCAGCGCGCTTTCGGCGGCGCTGAAGTTACCGGACTGCGCCGCGAACAGCGCTTCCTGCACCAGGGTGAGCACGTCGCCGCCATAGCCGCGGAACTTCTCGACGATGTCGCGTTCCTTGTCGGTGAGCTCGGTGGCGTCGAGCTTGCGCAGCAGCTCTTTCACTTCGCCTTCGCGTTCGTGCAGCACGTCGAGCGCCGTCTTGACCGCGGCCGCATCCTGACGGATGACGACTTCCTCGGCCTTCTCGAGCACCGCGCGCTCATGAGATTCGATGGTGCCGACCCAGCCCGTAGGCATGAAGCGATTGGAAAAAATCGCATCCAGGTCGGCGTTGGTGGATTTGGTGCCGCTCAACCCGATGCCGCCGACGACGATCATCACGATCCCCGTCAACGCCAAGGTGGTGAACAGCTTGGCCTTCACTGACATGTTCCAGGTATTCATAACATCGATTCCTTAGCTCCGCTCTTGAGCCCCACAGTTGCTTTTTTGAACCCGACGATTCCACTTGCGCGCGCCTGTATCGTCCGTTTAGGCCGCGACCGCCCCGTACCCTTCGGAGCCGCTTGTGTGCACACTTCCATCCAGACGCGAGCCCGGCTCGCCACTTAAGCGGCGAGCCTCTGCGTCGCGACGCGAATCAAACCCGGTACATCGAGAATCAGCGCCACGGCGCCATCTCCCAGAATGGTCGCGCCGGACACGCCCTCGACGCGGCGGAAGTTTGTTTCCAAAGACTTGATGACCACCTGCTGCTGACCGAGCAGGTCGTCGACGAACAAGCCGACGCGGCGGCCCTCGCCTTCCACCACCATGATTAACCCTTCATGCAGCTGCGTGGTGCGTGGCTCGAGACCAAACACTTCATGCACGCGCACGACCGGCACGTAGCCGTCGCGGAACCAGAACACCTCGCCTTGGCCGGCGACGCGATTCACCATGCCCGGCTTCAGCTGCAACGATTCGATGATGGTAATCAGCGGCACGATGTAGGTTTCGGTGCCGACCGCCACCGACTGGCCGTCCACGATGGCCAGCGTCAACGGCAGCGTGATGATGAAGCGCGACCCTTTCCCCAGGGTCGAGCGCACTTCGATCGTGCCGCCGAGTTCCTTGATGTTTCTGCGCACCACGTCCATGCCGACGCCGCGGCCGGAAATGTCCGTGGTCTGCTCGGCGGTGGAAAAGCCCGCCATGAAAATCAGTTCGTAGATCTGGTCGTCGGTCAGCGTGTCGTTCTGACCGATCAGATTGCGTTCCTTCGCCT
>JBEVKA010000395.1:0-3051 GCA_040509855.1 Steroidobacter sp. | reverse complement strand
TGCCGCCGGCCGATCGCGCCAACATCGAAAATGCCGTGTCGGATCTGAAGCGCGCCCTGGGTGGCGACGACAAGGATGTGATCGAGAAGAAGGCGGCCGAAGTCAGCCGTTTGACCGCGGCCCTCGCTCAGCAGTCCGCTGAAGCGCAAGGCTCGGGCGCTGGCCCGCAGCAGGGTGCGGGTGGCGGCGGGGCTCAAGGCGCCGGCGGCAACGACGACGTGCTCGACGCCGAGTTCGAGGAAGTGAAGGACAAGAAGGCGAAGTGACTGGGGACTACTGACTAATGACTGGGGACGGAGGCGCTGTTTCCTCCGACCCGTTGTCGTTACCGGTCAGGAAGAGGGGAGCTGTGGCATCATCCGCCGCTTGGGGAGGTCGTAACATGAACGCAGCGCCGTGTCGCTCGGTCGCGACCTTGATACCGAGCCACGCTGACTACTCAGTAGTCACCAGTCATTAGTCACTTCGTTCTCCGACCATGTCCAAGCGCGATTACTACAAGGTGCTCGATGTAGCACGCACGGCGACGGAAGCCGAGATCAAGAAGGCATATCGCCGGCTGGCGATGAAGTTCCACCCGGACCGCAATCCCAACGACGCGGAAGCCGAGGAAAAATTCAAAGAGGCCAAGGAAGCCTACGAAGTGCTGACCGACGCGCAGAAGCGCGCCATCTACGATCAGCACGGCCACGACGGACTTTCAGCTCGCGGCGGCGGCGGTGCTGGCTTCAGCGCCTCCGACGCGTTCAGCGACATTTTCGGCGACGTGTTCGGCGACATCTTCGGCGCCGGGCGTCGTGGCGGGCGTCAGCAGGTGTTTCGTGGCGCCGATCTGCGTTATGACTTGGAGCTCGATCTCGAGCAGGCCGTGTTCGGCCATTCCACGGACATCGAATTCGCCACGTTGGTCGAGTGCGAGCCCTGTCAGGGCTCGGGTGCCTCGCCAGGTTCCAAGCCAGTCACTTGCGATACTTGTAACGGCGCCGGTCAGGTTCGCATGCAGCAGGGTTTCTTCGCGGTTCAGCAGACCTGTCCGCGCTGCAAAGGACGCGGCCAGATCGTCAGCCAGCCGTGCGATTCCTGCCTGGGCCAAGGCCGGCTGCGCAAGAAAAAGACACTCAACGTCAAAGTCCCCGAGGGCGTCGACAACGGCGATCGCATTCGCCTGACGGGCGAGGGCGAGGCGGGCCGCAACGGTGGGCCGGCGGGTGATTTATATGTCGAAGTTCGCGTGCGCGAACACGCCATCTTCGAGCGCGACGGCAGTCATCTATCGTGCGAAGTGCCGGTGAGCTTTGTCACAGCGGCGCTCGGCGGCTCGGTCGAAGTGCCGACGCTCGGCGGTAACGTCGAGTTGAAAGTACCCAACGAAACTCAGTCCGGTCGTGTGTTCCGCCTGCGTGAGAAGGGCGTCAAGCCCGTGCGTGGCGGGCCGACGGGCGACCTGTTCTGTCGCGTGGTGATCGAAACGCCGGTCAACCTCACCGACGAACAACGCGACATCCTGCGGCAGTTCGAAAGCTCCATGCAGGGCAGCGCACGCAATCACAGTCCGCGTGAGCACACATGGCTCGACGGCGTGAAGCGTTTCTTCGAAACCATGCGCAATTGACGATGACCCGCTCTTTGCAAATCGCCATCCTTGGCGTCAGCGGCCGCATGGGTCGTGCTTTGCTAACGGCGATCGATGAAGCCCCAGGCGCGACACTCGGTGGCGCCACCGCGTCGGCCAACAGTCGTTGGTTAGGTAAGGACGCGAGCGAGCCGGGCGGCGGCGCGAAGCGCAATGTGAGCATCGTCGCGGATCCCCTGGCGGCACTGCGTAACGCGCAGGTCGCAATCGATTTCACTCTGCCGGACGCGACGGCCGCGAATCTCGAAGCCTGTGTCGCGGCGAAGTGTCCGCTCGTCATCGGCACGACTGGGCATAGCGAATCCGTCCGGGCGCAGATCAACGCAGCGGCACGCAGCATTCCAATCGTCATGGCGCCGAACATGAGCCTCGGCGTGAATTTGTTGTTGAAGCTGGTGGAGCTGGCTGCGGCCAAGCTCGACGCCGACTACGACATCGAAGTGTTCGAAGCTCATCACCGTAATAAGAAAGATGCTCCATCCGGCACGGCCCTGGCACTCGGTGCGTCTGCCGCTGCGGGACGCGGAGTGAAGCTGGTCGATGCGGCTGAACATTCGCGTCATGGCAACACTGGCGCGCGTGAACAAGGCAAGATCGGCTTCTCGGTGTTTCGCGGCGGCGATGTGGTCGGCGACCACACAGTCACTTTCGCCGGCATCGGTGAGCGTATCGAGCTGACACACCGCGCCAGCGATCGACTGGCCTTCGCCCGAGGCGCAGTCAAAGCCGCACAGTGGCTCGTGGGTCGTCCCGCCGGTCTCTATTCCATGCAGGACGTCCTGGGACTTTGAGTCCCAGCGGATGGCCCCACGCGGGCCGGGACAGAATGCGTAACCGCCTACGCTTTTTGCTTTCTTCACTGCACCGACTCGCGTACACTTCCGTCTTCAGCACGCGGTGAAAAATTTTCGTGCGGGATCGGCCCAAGCGCCCATCTCGCTGTCCGCATGCGTGTCTGAAACAGCTGACATCAGGAGCTCCATGAACAACGCCGACAAAGTGGCCGCTGTTTTGGCGCTCGAGGACGGGACCGTGTTTCACGGCCGATCCATCGGAGCCAAAGGCAACACGACGGGCGAGGTGGTGTTCAACACCGCCATGACGGGATATCAGGAAATTCTCACTGACCCGTCCTATTGCAGACAGATCGTTACTCTCACTTATCCGCACATCGGCAACACCGGCACCAATCCAGAGGATCTGGAAGCGTCGGCCGTGTACGCGGCGGGCTTAATCATTCGTGATTTGCCGGCCACGTATTCCAATTGGCGCGCCTCGGAGTCGCTGGAAAGCTTTCTCCAGCGCGGCAAGGTCGTCGCCATCGCGGATATCGACACTCGCAAACTGACGCGCATCCTGCGTGAGAAGGGCGCGCTGGCCGGCTGCATCATGACCGGCGAGAAAGCCGATCCGGTGGC
>JBEVKA010000394.1:0-4758 GCA_040509855.1 Steroidobacter sp. | reverse complement strand
CGGTGTCCGTGACGACGTTGCGCGGTGGGACCACCGAGATGGGCCCATCCTGGCGCACGTCGCGGTGAGGAAATGCCGCCAGGTCGACGGCCCGAGTAGTACGTTCCACGCGCTTACCTCAACCGAAAAAACGACGCCAGGCGACGGCCCACAACACGTCCAGCGGCCGATACAGAAAATGCACCAGGGTCACTGCCACCACCACGCTGCCCGCCACGCCTGCCAGCGACAGCCGCTTTGCTTTGACTCTGCTGGCCTGCTCGGCCTGGGTGTCCATCCATGGCAGTACCGCCAGCGGCGGCACTTTGACCAGCGCTTCGATGTCACGCCGGCTGCGAATGCTGGTATCCACCGCTTCCAGCAACAGCACGAGACCGATCGCCGCGCCGAACGCAAACACCACGCCGAGGCTCGCGATCAGACCACGAGGCGGACTCACCGGTTCTTCCGGCGCGAGCGGCGGCTCGATCAACGTGAAGCGCTCGCTCTTGCGTTCGGTCTCGAGATTCTTCGACAGCGTGGCTTCCATTTGTTTCTGTCGGACCTCGCGGTATTTCAACTGCGCGTTCTCGAGCTCGCGCGCGAGCACGCCATATTCGCGAGTGACCTCGGGCGACTGCGTCAGGCGAAGTTCGTAGTCGCGAAGTCTCGCGCGCAGGATGTCGCCCTTGCGCTGCAAAGACGTGCGCTCGTTCACCGCTGCTTCGCGTTGCGCGTTGAGTTGAATGTATAGCGGATTGTCCGGCTCGGAGCGCGCCACGTCCGAGCTCAGCGGCGCCTCACGCATCTGTTTCTCCAGAGACGCGACCAGGCGCTCCAGCTGCTGCACATCCGGATGGTCGACGGCATATTTCTCGCGAGCGTTCGCCAATTGACCCTGCGCGTCGCTCAGCTGGCGCGACAGATCGTTGCCGGTGTCGACGCGACCGACCTGCTTCTCCAGCCCTTCGATCTCCCGCTTCATGCGCATCACGTCCGGATGCGTGGACGCATAGATGGCGCTGGCTCGCGCGTACTCCGACTTGAGCGTCTTCAGCCGGTCGGCCGGAGACAGAATGCGCTCGCCGGTCTCGCCATATAACTGTGCCGTCGGCGTGAGCTGCGCCAGCTGCGCTTCTTGATAAACGATGGTCTGATCGAGCGCGCGGATGCGCGTATCGGTCTCGCGCAGTTCCTCTTCGGTGCGATTCATCAGCTGCATGTTCAACTGTGCCAGCTCCGGCAGGTTGTTGACGTTGCGCTCTTTGAACGTCACCAACCTGGCGTCCAGCTCCTCGATCTGCCGGCTCAGGCGATCGCCTTCGGCGGTCAGGAAGCTCGCCGTGTCGTCGGCCGTCTGCCGGCGCACCTGCAGGTTCTCACTCAAATACAGCGTGACGATTTCATTGGCGACCTTCGCCGCCAGCGCCGGCGAGCGGTTGTCGTAGCTGAGCGAGAAGGCGATCGTCGCCTTCACCGGTCGGCCCAGCCGCGGGTCAACCACATCGGCGCTGACCATGTCGAAACGAATGTCCTCACGCATGCGCTCCAGCAGCGCCTCGCGCGGTTCCTTGCGACGCCGGTCCGGATAGAGCTCATAGCGGTCGATGATGCGCATGAGATTGTCCGAGGTCATGACGCGCTGACTAATCATCTGAATGCGCTGATCGGCATAGCTGGACACCATCGATCGCACCAGGTCGATGGGAACTTCCTGTTGTTCGATCAGGATGGTGCCAGTGGCGCGATAGGTCGGCGGCCAGAACAACGCGCAGCCGATAGCGATCAGCAGCACGGCCGCGGCACCGATGACCGCTGGCATGCGTCGACGACGTGCCGCCGCGACATAGTCGGCGAGAGTTGGCGATGTCACAGGGATTGGGGTTGTCCGTTCCATACGATGCTCAACACGGCTCGGTAACCCTCGGCCCTTGCCGATGAGCCGATCTCATACTCTTGTGTTTGTCCGGCCAGCTGCAAAGCCAGGCTCCAATCGCGGGACCAGCGCCAGCTGGCGCCGAGTTCGACGCGTCCGTAATCCACTTCATAAGTGGTCACGGCACCCAGTTGCGGCACCGAGTCCTGGCTGCGAATCCAGCGCGCGCCGATGTTTCCTGTCAGGCGCTCGGTGAGTCGACGATGCAGGCTCAGTTCAACTTCGTCACGACGCGCGAGCACGCCACGGCCCGTTGGCGATTGCGTGCGTCCGCCGCTCGCCGTCAGCCACCAGCGATCGCCCTGACGTTTGATGTCGGCGTCGAAGACCCAATCCTGGTCGCTGCCTGCGTTTGTTTCCACCCACGAGGGTCCGGCCGACAAGCCCACGGTCCACAGCTGCCATGGGTGATACGTCCAACTCAATCGCAGCGTCGCGTCGCGAGTCCCGGTGCCGGGGAAGCCTTGTGTCGAAAGCTCACCGCCCTGCGCTGTAAGGCTCAGACTGCTACCTGCATCGGACAGCGCCACGGTCGAGAACAGCGACAATGATTCATAACGATAGTCGACCAGCCCGGTGGACTCGGCGTCGATGTAACGAGCCCTCGACAGCGACAGCTGCGCGCCGCCACGCACTCGCTCAGTGAACATCACCTGTGGCGCGACCAGCAGGTTGGTGGCCTCGCGACGGCGATTGGATTGCACCAGTCCCGTCGATCCCAGCTCACTGGTCAACGTGGTGTCGCGTGTGAAGCTCAGCTCGGAATTCCATTCCGAGCGCTCGCCGATCCAGGTGTATCCGCCAGTGACGAATTGATCGTCGCTGTCGAGCGATTCGTCCTCTTTGTAGCGCGCCGAGCGAACGCGAGGGCGCAGCGAAAACTCGGACCGCTCCGTCGAGCGTTTCAGGTCCGCGCTGAACTCGCCGACTGTGCCCGACGACTCCGTGCCGCCATCGGCGAGCAGACGAGGATTGTCGGCATACGACGAGCCCACATAGGCGGAAGGCGTGGCCTGCCACTCCGCCGCTTGTGTTTGAGCGACGCACAGGCCCGTCGCGCAGAGCACGATACAGCCGGCTTGTGAACCGCCTCGCGACATGAGTTACGGCACCACCACGGTGTCGCCGCTCTTCAGCAGAATGTTTTGTTCCAGGTCACGGCCGCGCTCCACTTCGCTGTAACGGAAGCGACGCGACGTCTGCTTGCCAGCCGGGTCACGACGCAAGATCTGAATGTCATCGAGCGCCGCGAACGACGTCGCGCCGCCGGCAAGGCTCAACGCCTGCATCACGTCGATAGGTTGGCTGAACGCGAATTCGCCCGGCCGATTGACCTTGCCGAGCACATAGATGCGGTTGCCGCCGATCTGTTTGACGGCGATAGTCACGGACGGATCGGGAATGAACTTGCTCAAACGTTCGTCGACCAGCGTACGCAGCTCGTCGACAGTGCGGCCCGAGGCGCGCACATCACCGACCAGCGGGAACGACAGGCCGCCGTCGGGGCGCACCAGCACCTCCGCCATCAGGTCCTGCTCCTTCCACACCGACACGATCAAGAGATCTCCCGGTTGAATGCGATACGGCTCGGGCTCTGCTGCGTGAACCACGCCGACGCACAGCGCTGCCAGCAACAGCGCGAGAGCGTAGCGATGGAACATGACAATCGTGGGGCGTCGCATCGTATGACCGCTGCAATTCAAAGTGATGACAGTGTCGATATTAGAAAGCGCGGCGCAGCCGGGCCGCCCGCGCTCATATATATGTATTATCGATCGAGCAGACGCTTGCGCCGGAACGCAGCCAGTCCGCCGAGGCCGGACAGCAGCAGCCACGCCGCCGCGGGCAGCGGCACCGGCGAGAAATCCGCCTGCAGGTGATAGAGGCCCGGATCCCATTTGCTCTGGCTCTTCGCGTACACGGCCACGAACAGGTTGGCCGGGCCGTTCAAGTTGAAGATCAGGCCATCGGCGCCGGTGTTGCCGTCGATCTTGTGCCACAGGCCGTTCAGATCGGTCACCAGCAGCGACAGCGAGCTCAGCGCATCGGGCCAGCCGATATCGGTGAGACGCACCGTCACCTGGCCACGGCCGGTAGTGGCGAGCGCGTTCACGGACAGACTCGTGCCCCACACCAGCTGCGAGCTGCTGATGGCCGAACCGGCGACACCGTTCGCCAGCGATTGCAGCGGCACGCCGGAATACCACGGCGTTTCGGCCTGCACATGTTCGGCACGCGCAGCCATCGATCCCGTCATCGCCGCGAGCGTCATCGAGACGATCGCGGCTATTCGAATCAGCTTACCCTTCATGATGTGACTCCAGTTCCACCGGCGGGCGCGGCCCGCCGAGGTTGTTGCGGTAGACGTACTTTTCGTACAGATATTTGCGCAGGCTGTTACCCAGCTCGTCTTCTTCGCCAGATTTGCCTGCCCGTCCCGCTGTTTTGTCGTGGCCGTTGCCGTTGGTCTTCGGGGCATGGCCGATGCTCGACAACCGCAGTCGCGCGTACGACTGCTGAATGCCGCTCATCGCGATCAGTTGAATGTCGTCCGAATCGACGCGGGCGTCTTCGTCCGCGCCTTGATTGATGATGGAGTCGAGCCGCATGGCGTCGAGCTCGAAGTGCCGGAAGATGTCGGTGCCGGATTCCACGAACACCGGCACCAGGCTCTTGCCCTTGACGCCCAGGTCGTGCAGCGGCGCCAGCCGCCCCAGCATTACTTTGACAGCGAAACGTATGACATCTGAATCACGAACTCCGAGCCGCTCGGCAAGACGCTTGACGCTGCGGATGTCCGCCGCGCTCATGCGAATGGAGACGGCTTGTTTGCGGCTGTCCAT
>JBEVKA010000393.1:0-19174 GCA_040509855.1 Steroidobacter sp. | reverse complement strand
CTGGACTCGGGAAGTGTTGCAGCACCGATGCGTGCTTGGCTGCTTCCCGAGACAACTCGATGCCACCAACCACGACAGCGCCGCGTGCTCGTTCCCAAACATGCAGGTCACGACGCTCGTTACCGCAGTAGTCGAAGCCGCGATATCCGAACCGTTCTTCCAACAATGCCGCTTTGTTCCGGCCCGCAAGATTCAGTGTGCCGTTGCTCGCGAGCACGCCATCGAACATTCGCACATGGCTCGCGATATCCGACGCGATGCTCTCGTCCGCCGCGGTACACAGCCAGATGGTTCTGCCCCAGCGACGTTCCTGCTCGAGCCACGCAATGAACTTGGCGTGATAAGGAAGCGTCCGAAGATTGAGCCGGGTGCGCGCTGCTACCTCAGCCTTGAACGCCGCGCGACCGCGCAGCACCCACGTTGGAAACAGCACTACACACCATGGCTGCGACTTCACCAGCTGCAGCACCGATTCCAGTAGCAGATCGCTGGAGATCAAAGTGCCGTCCAGATCCACACACAGCGGCAACTCATTGGAATGGTCGCCCGGCTCGCCAGTGCTATGTGTCGTGCCTATGTCCTTGGCGATCGCCATGTCCCCCTCCGTGATGCGGTTTTAGCTACCGGCCGGCGCTGCTTTCGCTCCGTGGCCCTGCTTGAGCAGATAAAAGCAGCCGCCCAGCGTTGAAGGCAACAGAACGATGAGGTGAATCGAAAAGGCGAAGACCGTCGCAGCGGCTGTCTCGTTGCCCAGGGCAGTCATCGCGCGAACCACGAAATAGTGAAACGTGCCGACATAGCCTGGAGCACTCGGCAATAACGTCGCCAACGCGCCGACCGGCAGGGCGATCCACGCGGCCAACGCATTTGTAAGCGACGGCAACGACGCGGCTGCCAGCCAATATGCGCAACCTTCGGCGATCCAGATCGCAGCCGACCACAGCAGCAGTGTGACCATTCGTCGGCGATCAGCCAGATGCTCCAGAGTCATCAGACTCTTTTCGACTTCATCCGCGATCTTTCGGCCAACCGTTGGCCAGCGACGAGCGACCCAGCCTCCGACCGCGCGCGCGATCGGTACGATCACGCGAGGAAACAGCAGTACGAATACCGCAACAGCAGCCACGAACAGCAGCGCGACACCACCCACTCCCAGGAAAGCCGCCGCATCCATACTGAACACGAGCAGCGTGACTCCGAACAACGCGAGAATCACGATCAGATCCAGCAGCCGCTCGACAAACACCGTCGCCACCACCACTCCCGAGGTGGTGCCGAGCCTTGTATTGAAGGCAAAGCAGCGCATGACGTCGCCGGCCCTCAGCGGCAGGACGTTGTTGGCGGCGAAGCTCGCCAGCAGCGGTCCGGCACAATCTTTCCATCGCAGGTTCGTCCCTGCCGAAGTCAGCATCAGGCGCCAGCGCTCGATACGAAACGCATATCCCACGGCAGCGGCGACCAGCGAGACTGCTATCAAACGAACATCGAGATCGTCGAGCGCGCTGTGCAGCCCATCCAACCTGACCTGCCGCAGCGTCAGCCAAAGAAACAATGCGGCCAGCAACAGCCCGACGATCGATCTGAGCCGATTGCCCCTCGTCATGCAGGGACGACGCACATAGCTGGAATTGGGACGAAGGGCGCTGTCATCCGGCGGATTAGACCAGCCGGAAAATCGACTGTTGAGCGATCGTGCCGGGAAACGCGGAGTAGAGACGTAGCGCATTGACTGCGCTTTAGTTATTCATCGTGCTGGCGCCCGTGAGGCGCCAGCACTGACAGGGATTTTTGGTATTGCGAATCAGGTCGCCTGGACCGCGATCAAACGCACGCGCAGATATTGCTGCCGCAGCGATTCCTGCAACGACTCTTCCAGCTCGCGCACGCGACGCAGGGTCTCGTTGTGTTCGATATGGTCGATGAGCGCCTTCTTGGCGGCTTCGACGCGGTCCTGCTGCAGGGTGGCCCAGTGGCTCAAGGTGTCCTTGAAGTGCTGCAGCTCGGTCTCGAGCGACTGACGCAGCAGCGCGAGGCGGCCGTGGTCGCTGCACTGGCCGAGGTTTTCCTGAGCCTGTTGCAGCTGACGTTCCACCAACGCCTTGCGGATCTGGAACTCGGGCACGCGCTTCAGCGAACGCGCCAGCCCCACCCAGGTGAACGCGGAAATCGCCCACTTGGTCGGATCCCACTGCCACCAGCGCACGCCGTTGCGGTAGTCCCACTGAAACAAGTGATGATAGTTGTGATAACCCTCGCCCCAGGTGAACAGCGCGAGGATGCCGTTGTCACGGGCGGTGTTCTCGATCGTGTACGGACGGCTGCCCCAGTAGTGGGCCAGCGAGTTGATGAAGAACGTGCAGTGATGGCTCACCACCAGGCGCAGGAAGCCACCGAGCAGCAGGCTGCCCCAGATATCTCCGTGCATCAAACCCAGCAGCAGCGGAATGCCGAAGTTCATGCCGACAGCGATCAGCACGTAATGCTTGTGCTGGAAGCGCACGATCGGGTTCGCCTCCAGATCCTTGGCATTGCGCAGATCGAGCGCGCCGCTCGGGTAGTTGCGCAACATCCAGCCCAGGTGTGAGAACCACAGGCCGCGCTTGGCGGAATACGGATCGTGATCGACGTCATCGACGTGACGGTGATGGACGCGATGCATGGACGCCCACACCAGGATGCTGTTCTGAAGCGCCATCGCGCCGAACAGCATGTAGATGATCTGCAGTGGCTTGGATGCCTCGTAACTGCGATGTGCCCACAGGCGGTGATAGCCGGCGGTGATGGACATGCCATTCAATGCCCACAGCACCGCGAAGCTGACCCACTCGAACGTGTCGAAGCCGAACTTGGCCGCGTACCACGGGAACACCGTCACCACCGGCACGGTGGAGAGCAGGAACATGATGATCGCGGGCCAATTCAGTGGCGGGCGACTGGGCGAGACGTCAGCGGACATCGACTCCTCCGGATAGGCTACGGATCGGATCCTAGCAGGGGCGGCCAAGGATTTCCGCGTAATCATGGCTCAGTGTGACCCGGCCGGTACTCCAGGAAGAGTACCGGGCGGATTCAGGGAAAGTCCTACGAACTTCCGGGGTCAGTTGAGTTAGCGCTCGGCCAATGCCGCAACCAATGCGCCGCGGGCCGTGGCTGTCAGCGGATCGCTCGCCATGCGGACTTCGCCGATCTGGAACGGCCAGGAGCGGCGACGGAGCGCCTTTTCGAAACGGTCGCGGAAACCGTTCGGCTTGGAGGTGCCGCCAGCCAGAACGATGGGCAGCGGCTGATCGTTGCGGGGCAGCTTCTGGGTGCGCTGAACGGCGCGGCCTAGTTCCTCGACCAACGACTCGATGAGCTTGTCGTAATAGATGTGCAGGGCCTTGTCGATCTTGTCGCCGCCATCGCGGGTCAGATCCAGCGTCTCCTCCTTGATGGCCTTCACACGTGTGGCGGGCTCGTTGACGACCGCGCCAACCGCCGAGTCGATGAAATCACCACCCTGCCCCAGCGCGACCGTCAGCGACGGAATCGACAGGTACGAGATCGCGACGTTGCACATGCCACCGCCGCAGGAAATGCCGATGCCGGTAAATCCTTCCTTGGCCAATTCGGCCAGCACCACCGCGAGACCTTCGTTCACCGCCAGCGGCGTGTAGCCGCGGCCTTTCAAATAGCGCTTGATCGTTTCCTCGTGATACGTCAGCTCATGACCGGTCTCCGTGGCCGCCGCGGGCACCGAGAACGCGAGCAGTTCGCCCGGATTGCGTGACACCGGCACGAGCATGCCGAGCACTGTTTCGAGCACATGCGTCGCTTGCGGCTCGCTGGGATTCAATATGCCCTTGGCCATCGGCCGGCGCACATTGGCGTTGAAGATGTGCGCGAACTTTTCCGAGGCGTCGCCGAAGACGATCAGCCGATCGTTCTCACGATAGAACGGCGTGCGGCTCTGCTGCAGCGACTGTTCGTGCAGCGAGGTGTACGGCACATCGAAAAACGCGTTCAACTGTGCGTGCGTCGAAGGCGTGGTGTTGTCGCCGCGCGCGGCCACTACCTTGCTGGTGCCGACGTCGAGGCCGATGCGAGTCCGTGTGCTCTGGCCGTTGCCCGTGTGCGTGCCGGAATTGGCGGATTCCGAGCCGAAATCGTTGCGATCGTCCATAGCATTACCCTCGCTTGTCTGTCGTTTGTGACTTGTTTGTCTCTGATGAGCTGGGAGCGGCGCGCGCCGGAATTTCCAAGGCCGGCTCGGGGTCGAGCTGTGTCGGCGTGCTGCGGGCCCAGCGGCGATATTCCGCCTGACGTTCGCGCCGGATCTGATCGATGCTCGTGGCGCGCGTGCGAGCTTCGTTCGCTAGTTGCGTCTCGGCGGCGATGAGCCCGGGCCAGCGCTCGCCGACGACGCGCAGGAATTCGCTGTCATAGTTGAAGCCGAACAGCGCCACGCTCGGCAGCGGCTGAGCATACAGATCCGGCAGCCCGAATGCTTCGAATGGAAAGCCGCGCGCCCAGTCGAGGTGATATCCAATCAATCCGCGCTTCGGCGCCACGCTGGCCAAGCCATGCGTCACGCACATCTCGGGCGCGATCGCGAAGCGCTGTCGCAAGTAGTGAGTGAGATTACGTCCGGCGATCAACTGCGCGCGAGTGATCGGCAATGTGCGACCGCCTTCCCAGCGCGATTCGAATGAGACCCCAAGGAACGCCGAATTCAAATCGAGATAAACCTCATCGCCTCGCGCCCACACGCCGTGGCCCGCGTGATTGGCGCGGCTGTCGTCATCGACGATGCGATACACCCGACCGAAACGGTCGATCACGTAGTTGTAGGCCTGCTCCCGCTTCACGAAACGCAGCAGCGCCGCCGAGCCACGACGCACCTCTTTCTCGTAATCGGGCTCCAGCGGCCACAGATCGCTCTCGGAGGTATGAAACAAAATGCCCATCGGTCGCGTGTATCGAGCCGGCATCAGCTCGCCCTGGCGTGAGTGCACTCGGTAATCGCGTGGCGAGCCTTTCACTGAATACGCCGTTTCGATGCGCAAACCGTTGCTATACAGCTCCCAACCCTGGCCGCGATCCGCAAGCCAGATGGCGCTCGGCACGATGCCGAGATCTTCCTTGGTCAACGTTTCCGCGACCGGCAGCTCGGTGACGGAGCGCTCTTCATCGGGCGGAGCAATCGGCGACGGCGCGAGCATCGATTGAGATGGCGCGATGCTCGTGGCATTCGCAACCGTCGACGAACTCACGTTCGCGACAGTCTCCGGCTTGGCCGTGCTCCAGGTCTTGAGCTGCCACGCCACGATGGCTACGAGCACCGGCACGAACAACAACGCTGCGGCCGTAACGCTGACCACGATGCGACGAGCCGTCTGGCGAGCAGCGAGCGTGCGATCGGCGACTGCGTTGCCTTGATCGGCCACCGCGTCGAGCGCTTGCAAACCTTTCAAGCGATACCAGGCGCGACGCGCGGGAGGAATAGGAACCAGATTGACCAGCGACGCGCCATGGTCGTCTTCGTTCAACGCGCTTTGCAGGTAGCGCAGCTTGACGACGGGATCGTCGATGTCGTCGGTGATTCGCGTCAGCTCATCGCCACATTCACGGCTTACCGGCGGGCGCTCGCGGCGATAGCGCTCCGTCGGCGACGCTGACTGAGCTGCAGCCGTCATGAGCTGGTGGTCCATCCAACGAAAACAATGGGATGCACGTTATGCCTTTGAACATAGTGCGATTCAATCAGGGATTACAGTCGCCTCCTGTCCGCTGATCCAGTACTCACGTCACGGTCCGGCCAATTTATTGGCCCAACTCACTCGCGGTGAGCACGCCGGAAATCGGCGTGCGTGAACCGTTAGCGGTGTAGCGATAAGCGCGTGGCTTCTCGCCCATCCACGCAGGATCGATCGCGAAGCGCAGCGCCTCTTCGGGTGCGCCAGCGAACGCATAGGCTTGCGACTGCACGCCGATCTCCGCGAGTCGCTGACGAAGGTCAGACGCGGCCGCGATCGGATCGGTCGCGATTGTGACTATTTTGAGATTGGGCTGCGCACGCTGGGCCGCTGCGATGTTGCCGAGTGACTTCATGCAGTACACGCATTCCAGGTCCCACAGCACTACCCAGTACGGCGCGCCGGCCTGCTGGCGCTCGATGGTTCGCAGCGTGTCGCGAGTGAAAGGTTTGATTGCATCATCGGTCGCGGCCTGGGTCAGATCGGCGACGGCGATGCCTTCGGCGCGACGCCAGACGATCAACATCGATTGGTCGTTGCTCAGCAGGCGCGGCTGATCCGATTCGCCGTCCGTCTCGAGCGACGGGCCGGGAGCGAAATGTTTGCCGCCGTCATTCGAGAGCCATGATTCGACTCGCGTCGACGTTCCGTCGAAACGTTTCCATACGACGCCGACTTTGTTGCCGTCGACCGCCAGGTCCGCGTGGCTCGCGCCGGCCGGCAACGCCTGTACGTTCGCTGGTGATGAATTGGTGAGGCGACCGTAGAACGCTCGCCCCTCCCCGTTCACTTGATTGAACCACACCGCGTGCCGCGTACCGTCGGCGCCGATCGCCAGTGATGGGCCGTGATGAGGGCAGGCGTCGATCTTCCAACGATCGAATGTCACACGCTCGGTCACGACCTTCTTTCCGTCGGGCTGTAGTACAGCGAAAGCGTGATCTCGCTCGTTCGGATCGAACACGTGGCGCCACATGGCCACCGCTCGTCCTTGCTCGTCCAACGCCAATGCGATCCGACAGCACTCACAACTGTGATCCGCGAGTTTGAAATCACCCTTCCAGGTCGAACCGCGATCGTCCGAGTAGGCGTAATACACCGCCGCACCCGAGTACTTGCGCTTCGCCGCCTGAGCAATGCTCAAATCGCGCTTGTCGATCCATGCCGCCCAGATGCGACCGGCCTGGTCTACCAGCATCGACTCGAACCGATGCGTTATCACTTGCCGATCGCGATGGATCACGCTTGGGGCGGCCCAGGTCTTGCCGCCGTCTAGAGAACGCGTAAAGCGAATGTCACCTGTGAATCGCTCGGATGTCGGCGATGTCCAGGTTACATACAACTCATCTCGCGTACCGAACGCGAGCTTGGGACGGTTCTCACCATCCGCCGAGACTGGCTCCGCGTTGGTCGTTACACGGATCGGCGGCTGCCACGTCGCGCCTCGGTCGTCGGAACGTTGCACGATCACGTGCGCAGTCTTGTCGACCGGCTCGGTTCGAACGATCCAGAGGCGGCCCTGGTGGTCGAAGGCGGCTGTCGTTCCCAAGCCAGGGCCGTGCGTCATCGCGGCGTGGGCTGCTTGTAACAAGCCCAGCAGCAAAACGGCCGCCAAAACTGCTATGGCTGACTTCTTCATCGCCCACCCTCGAACGACCAGCGCGCTTCCAAAAATCCTGTGCGGCCGGGATACGGATGCGATTGATACGCGCGCTCATCCGTCAGGTTGTCGACGCCGAGCGCCAGCTCGATGTTGTTCGACGTCGTGTATGCGACGCGTGCATCGACCATCTTGAACCGAGACACGCCACCATACGTATCCGGGTTGATGTCATCATTCTCCAATCGATTGAACATCCGCCCGGAATAACGCACACCCAAGCTCGTCAACCACTGATCCGTAGGCCGCCACACCGCCTGCACATTGCCTCGCCACTTCGGAATACGAGGCCACAGCTTGCCGACGGAGATGGGGAATTTGTCATTCTCCAATATGCGAGAACGCGTATACGCGAGACTGCCGTCGAGGCTGAGCGTATCGAGCCAAGGCATCGCCACGGTGAATGCCGTCTCGATGCCTCGCGTGCGCACGCGATCGACGTTCTGCACATTGGTGACAAAGGGCAAAACCGTCACGTTCGTCTGGCCGAAAATACTGTCGCGCACGTCATCTTGAAACAGCGACGCGCGCAGCTTGCCCCAATCCATCCAGCGCTCGGCGGTGAATTCGACCGAGTCGGATCGCTCCGCCCGGAGGTTCGGATCGTTGACAGTAATCCCGCCCGCCGTGCTCGTGCCTTGAAACAATTCCGGCACGGTCGGAAAGCGCACACCACGCCCGACACTGAGTCGCAGCGTCCAAACATCGTCGGGCATGAAAGCCAACGTGGCCTTGGGCGACAGCGCCGAATCGTCTCGATCGGGATAATCTTTCGAATCCCAACGATAGACGGGCGCAGGATTGGAGCTCACCAGCACGCGGGCACGCTGCCCACCACTGAACGCCGACCAATCTTCGTAGCGAGCTCCGAGCGTGAGCGACCACTGCTGGCTCATGCGCCATTCGTCTTGCAGATACAACGCTCGCAGGCGCGTCTTGCCGAAGACATCCTGCGACAACTCGCCCTGCCGCTGCCGCCAGTCGGTGGTGTCGTAAACGGGATTGAACAGCTGATATTCGTTCTGGTGATAGCCGACAGCGAGCGTGTGATTGCCGCCGGTCCAATCGCCTTCGAACGGCGTGTACACACCCTGTATTTCGAACGTCTGCCAACCCGTCCCATCGCGTTCCGTGTTGCTGCCAGGGCCGCCATTCGCCGCGACCGGATCCGGCGAGTTCGCCTGCAGCGTGAAGTCCTCGCGAATCTCGTACTCGGAATAAACCACGGACGCATTCCACCCATCCGCTCGCGTGGTCCGCAGCGTCGTGCCCCACTGCACGTGCTCTTCCTGACGCACGCTAGGCGCGAGCGCCGTGGACGGCACATCGAAGGCAATGCCATCGGCGATGACGCGCCCCGACCAAACTTCATTCCCAGCGAGATTACGCATCAGCGTGCGGTTTTCATTCTCCGTATCGTTGCGCCAGAACGCGACGAAACCTTCGGCTTCGAACCAATCCGTCGGCGCGTAACCGCCGCGCAATTTCACTTGATCCTGGATCGTGTGATCGATCGCACCGGAACTCGCTCCGAACACAGCGCGACGGCGACCTTGCGGATCGCGATCGAACCGGACGCCAGTCACTGGAACCGGTGCGCCCCCAGCCGACAACGCGGGGAATTGCCCCGCCGGGTTGGCAGACACTGTGTAGTACTGCATCGGGTGGCCTGTCGCATCCTGACGGTTCGCGGCCAGCGTGAACCACGCATCGTTCGCAAACCGATCGCCGAGGAACGCCGAGATCTGATGACCGTCGTAGTCATCGTCGAGCCCATACTCGTCGAAGCTCTCGCTGAACGCAGTCGTGCGCAGGCTCATGGTCAGGTGATCGGGACGTCGCGTGCGAATGGCGACCGTGGTGCCGATCGAGTTGCCGGGATATGTCGCCGAGTACGGCCCGTACAGCACGTCTATGCGCTCGATTTCCTCCGGCGCAATCATGTTCCAGCGGGGCGCGTCGAACCGCCCGAGAAAATTGGACAGCAAATATCCGTCCATGAAGACCAGGCCACGTGGCGCCTGCAGCGTCGAGAAACTGCGGCCGCCGATCAGAGCATTGCGGTCGCCGATGTAACGTTTGCGAATGGTGAGATTCGGCAGGTACTTCAGTGCGTCCTCGGGATTGAAAAGATTCTGGGCGCGCAGCTCGTCCGCCGTCTTGGATGCCGTCGTGTTCGGCACTTCCACGCCGGCGCGCTCGCGTTCGCCAATGACTGTAATCGCATCGATCAATTTATCCGTCGCCACGCCTTGAGCGTGCGCGCACACAGGCGCAACGCCGGCCGCCAGCAGCGCCGTCGTCGCCATCAATGTTCGGGTGTCCATGAAACAACTCCATGACCATCGCCGCCGCAAAATGAATTGCGGCTATCGGAAGGCGCGGAACAGTCAGGAGCGAGCAGCAATGCCCGCTGACCTGCCGGTCGGGGCGCCCTCACTTGGAAACGTTTTAGGCGAAGGCCGGAGGGCCGCGAATGTGCGCGGTGCGAACTGGGCCGACGCGAACGGTCGGCGCGGAAATGAAATCGAAACGTTCGTCGCTCGGGCCGCTGGCCGAGTCGGACACATAAGGAACATCGCCCGGCGCCGCCGAGGCCACCAGCGAGAACGGACAGGGAGCGTTATCGTCGTCGTGAGATGCGGTGTCTGCATCCGCCGCGCCGGCGTGATGCATGCCCGAGTGATGCATCGAGCTGTCGAGCTGCTGCTTGCTGCCCGTCGTCTGAACGGCCGGACAGAACACCAGCTGCAGGCTGCCCGCATCCACCGACAGCATGAAGCCCGTGGGGATCAATGCCCGCGCCAGTAGCAGCGGCAGGATCCACAGGCTCAGCAGTTGGAGATGACGGCGACGCATGATCGTGCCGGCATTATAACCACGCCCTCCCCCGGAGCGAGTGGCAAAAAGTGACCGGGCCGATCTAACTTTCGACAGGACAATCGTGAGAAACCGTAGTACGTTGCCGTCGGGCAGGTTCTACACTGCGGCCGCATTCAGCGGCAGGAATTCATCTCCATCGCGCCATGCACCCGGATGTCCTTGACGCCGAACAGATCCGCAAGCCGTCCGTCGCGCCGCTGGTGCGCTCGACTTATGCGCTGATCCTCGCCGGCGGCCGCGGCACCCGATTGAAACAACTGACGGACTGGCGCGCCAAGCCTGCGGTGCCGTTCGGCGGCAAACATCGCATCGTCGATTTCACTTTGAGCAATTGCGTCAACTCGGGCGTGCGCCGGATCGGCGTCGTCACCCAGTACAAGGCGCACAGCCTGATTCAACATGTCCGGCGCGGCTGGAGCTTTCTCGATCCGGGGCTGCAGGAATTCATCGATGTGCTGCCGGCTCAGCAGCGGGTCCAGGATTCCTGGTATCAAGGCACCGCCGACGCCGTGTATCAGAACCTCGACATCATCAATATGTCGTCGCCGGCATTCGTGCTGGTGCTGGCCGGCGATCATGTCTACAAGATGGATTACGGCGTGATGCTGGCCGAGCACGTCGAGGCGCGCGCCGATGTCACAGTCGCCTGCATCGAAGTGCCTCGAGCCGAGGGACGCTCCTTCGGCATCGTGCAGATCGACGCCAATCGGCGAGTCGTCGCGTTCCAGGAAAAACCCGCCGATCCCGACCCCCTTCCCGGCAAGCCGGATCGCGCGCTCGCCAGCATGGGCGTGTATGTATCCAACGCAACGTTTCTTTACAAACGATTGCGCGAGGACGCCGGGCATTCGAGCTCCGCCCACGATTTCGGGCATGACATCCTGCCGAGCCTGATCGGCCATGCCGATGTTCGCGCCCACCTGTTCGCAAACAGCTGCGTGAATATGGCCGATGGCCAGCCGTATTGGCGCGACGTGGGCACACTCGATGCGTACTGGGAAGCAAACATCGACCTCACGCGCGTCACGCCGCAGCTCAATCTCTACGACAAGCGCTGGCCGATCCGTACATTCCAGGAACAACTGCCGGCGGCAAAATTCGTGTTCGACAACGAACAGACACGCGGGCACGCCATGGACTCGCTCGTGTCCAACGGCAGCATCGTGAGCGGCGCGACGGTGCGGCGATCGTTGCTATCCACCAACGTGGTGGTGGAGAAACATAGCGTGATCGAAGATTCGGTGGTGCTGCCGGACGTCGAGATCGGCCGGCGTGTGACGCTCAGAAACGTCATCGTCGATAAGTTCTGCCGCGTGCCGGACGGCTTCACGGCCGGCGTCGATCCCGAGCGGGACCGACACCGTTTCGAAGTGACCGACCGGGGCACGATTCTCATCACCCCGGAGATGCTCGGTCAGAACGTGCACAGCCTCGATATCACGTAACGCGAGTCTGCGCCGGCTCGACGATTACATCGGTGCTCACGGCACCGGGGGTCAACTCTCCTTCCCACTTCGACACCACTGCAGTCGCGACGCTGTTGCCGACGACGTTGGTGGCCGAGCGACCCATGTCGAGGAAGTGATCGATCGCGAACAGCAGGACGATGCCCTCGCCGGGAATATTGAACTGGGGCAACGTGGCGGCGATGACGACCAACGATGCACGCGGCACGCCGGCGATGCCCTTGGACGTCAGCATCAGAATCGCCACCATCACGATCTGCTGGCTGATGGTCAGGTCGATGCCGTACACCTGCGCGATGAACATCACGGCGAACGTGCAATACATCATCGAGCCGTCGAGGTTGAACGAGTAACCCACCGGCAGCACGAAGCTGGCGACGCGATTGCTACAGCCGAAGCGCTCCAGTTCCTCCAGTGTCCTCGGATACGCAGCCTCGGAGCTGGCGGTGGAGAACGCGAGCAGCACGGGACTGCGCAGGCGCTTTATCAATTCCAGGATGCGCGGGCCGACCACGATGAACCCGGCGATCACCAGCAGCGTCCACAAGATGGCGAGGCCGAGATAGAACTCGCCCATGAACAGGCCGTAGACCTGCAGGATGCCCAGACCCTTCTCCGCGACCGTGCCGGCGAGCGCGCCGAACACCGCGAACGGCGCGAAATTCATCACGTAGCCGGTGACTTTCAGCATCACGTGCGCGACCACGTCCAGTACGTCGGTGACGCTCTTGCTGCGTGCCCCCATCGCAGCCATCGCCACGCCGAAGAACAACGAAAACACCACGATCTGCAGAATTTCGTTGTTCGCCATCGCCTCGATGGCGCTCTGGGGAATCAGGTGCGTGATGAAGCCTTTCAGCGATAGTGCCCCACCCTTGATGCCCGACTCGGTGTTTGCTTCCGGCAGCGGCAGCGACATGTGGCGACCGGGCTCGAACAGCTGTACCAGCACCAGGCCGAGCGTCAGCGACACCAGCGAGGCGCTCAGGAACCAGCCGAGCGCCTTGCCGCCGACGCGGCCGACGGTGGCGATGTCGCCCATCTTGGCGATGCCCACCACCAGCGTGGCGAATACCAGCGGCGCGATAATCATCTTGATTAGGCGTAGGAAGATCATCGGCAACAGCGACATGTTCGCCGCGAAGCCGCTGCGGGAGTCCGGGAAAAATACAAACGCGACGTAACCCGACACGATGCCGAGCACCAGGCCGACGATGATCCAACGAGTGAGGCGATTCGGCATCGACAGTTCCCTCAGACAACGGCCAGCAACAGAATTCCAAGCGCGATGCGATACCAGGCGAACACGGTGAACTTGTGCGTTTGTATGTATTGCAGGAGCCACTTCACTGCGACGAACGCCACGACGGCCGACACCACGAAGCCGACCGCCAGCTCGTGGAAGTTCTCGTCCGCCATCGAGCCTGCTTCATACATTTTCAGCGACTCGTAGGCCGTGGCCGCGAACATGGTCGGAATGCCGACCAGGAACGCGAACTCCGCCGCTGCCGAGCGCGAAGTCATGCCCGCCAGCATGGCAGCGAAGATGGTCGCCGCCGAACGCGACGTGCCGGGAAAAACGGCCGCGAGGATTTGCGCCACGCCGACCCAGGTCGCCACGCTCCACGTCAACGTGTCTCGCACCGGTTGTCGATCGGCATACGCTTCGACCGCGAATATCACCAAGCCGCCGATGATGAGCGCCCACGCGATTGGTCCCACCGTGTCCGGCAATTCGAGGCCGACTTGCTTGGCGATGAAGCCGCCCGCGACCGTGATCGCGAACGCCAGCGTCAGCTTATAGAGATAGTCGCGATTGGCGGGGTCCGAGAAATTGACGGTCAGGCTCCACAAGCGGCGCCAGTAGATCAACACCACCGCGAGGATGGCGCCTGCCTGAATGGCGACCGTGAACAGATCCGAGCGCCGCCCCAGCCAGTGTTGTGCGATCAGCAGATGGCCGGTGCTGGAGATGGGCAGGAATTCAGTGATGCCTTCGATGATCCCGAGCAGGATGACCTGAAAATAATTGTCCACTCGACCCCGTCATGTGTAGCCCGACCATCGGGTAAAACGGGGCCCATGATACTGACTCGGCCTGGACCCGGCGACAGAAAGACGGTCACGGGTGCCGGACCGGCCGGGATCCTCCGGTCAGGAACGGTGGGGATTGAAATCGCGCATCCAGGCTTGCAGGTCCTCGGTGGGGCCGTGCTTCAGGCCCGCCATGAGGTCGCTGAACACGTCGTCGCGCTCGTCCTGACCCAGCTTGAATTTGGGCCGCACCTCGCGAATCGCGGCGCTGAACCCGATGATGGCGCGCGAGCGCAGGAAGTAGCGTTGACCCATCTGGTCGATGTCCCAGGGAATCGCCCCTGGCGCACGTGGCGCCTGCGCTTCCATGGTGTCCACCAGCTGGCGCAAATGCGCTTCGATGGGCTCGGGTGTGTCGAAGAACTGGAAGTCGACGACGAACTGAGCGCTGGCGTAGTTCCAGGTCGGCGCCTGGCTCTTGTCCGCGAACCACGAGGGCGAAATGTAGCCATTGGTCCCGAGCACCAGAATGGTTGCTCGCGGATCGCGCGCCAGTAACCGCTGCTGATCGTTGGAGCGGGCGAAGTGCCCCGTGAGACGGGCGATGCGACCTTCGGCGTCCGCCTCCGCCATGACGGGCAGCAGCGTCGCGCGAAAATCCACTCCCGCGCCGGAGACGACCCACGCCAGCGGCTGCTGTCGCACCAACCTCAACAAGTCAGCATCCGAACGCGCGTCGTAAATGTTCTTTGTTGGACTCATGAGACCACCTCTCCAGGACGCGAGCATTGTATCCGCGGCGCCTCGAGTCACGCCGCGAAGTCACCGCGTTCAACGACGAAAAAACGCGCGCGCGGACATCACAACGCAGAAAATCAGCTGCTCTGGTTTACCGGCAGCTCATTGGGCACGCGTTGGCGTGCGAAGCGTGGCCACAGACCTGCGCTGAGCAATATGAAACAGAAAACGATCACCGGCCAATTGCCGACGTGCGCGTAAGGCGTCAATCCGACGCGAGGCTGCACGTCGCCCGTCAGCACACCGGGCTTGAAGCGAGGAAACGTCGACACGACCGCACCGTTGGCGTCGATGATCGCGGAAATGCCGTCGTTCGCTGCGCGGAGCAGTTGCCGGCCCGCTTCCAGCGCGCGCATGCGGCTGATCTGCAAATGCTGATGCGCAGCCGTTGAATCACCGAACCACGCGTCGTTGGTGACATTCACCAGCAGCGTCGCCGAGCGAAGCACGTCGAGTTGCTCGGACGCATAGGCATCTTCGTAACAAATGGTGACGCCGAGCTTCTGCCCGGCGGCGTCAAGCGCATCCTGATCACGCACGCCGGCTTTGAAGCCGCTGTACGGCAAGTCCATGCCCTGCAGCCACTTGGCCACCCATTTCGGCACCGGGAAATATTCGCTGAACGGCACCAGACGCCGCTTCGCATACCACTGCGGCTCCTGGTCGAGCGCCAGCACCGCGTTGAAATAAACCTTCTGTTCGAAATCGTAGTGCACCTGGCCGAGCACCAGACTCGAACCGCTCGCATGCGCGGCCCGCCACTCCTCGGTGAAGATCTGAGTGAACTCGTGCGACAACCCGGGCAACGCGGCTTCCGGCCAGATGATGATCTTGGCGCCCAGATGCTGCCGGGTGAGGTTGCGATAGAGCGCGATGGTCTTGTCTCGCTGCTCGTCCTCCCACTTCATCGACTGAGGCACCGCGCCCTGCACGATGGCGACGCTGACCGGCTCGCCCACCGGCTGCGTCCACTCACGATTGTGAAGTGTGAGACCGACGATCCAGATGATCGTAATGACGGCAGCGGCCGCGATTCGAGTTTGTTTCGTTCCGAGGATGAGCGCAGTCACGGCCCCAGCGCACAATGTGACGACGAGACTGACTGTGTACACGCCGCCAACAGGCGCGAAGCCCGCAAGCCAGGTATCAGTTTGTGTGTAACCGAGCGCGAGCCACGGAAATCCGCTGAGAAACCAACCGCGGAACCATTCGAGGATCACGATGGCCGCGGGCAATATCAGTAACCAGCGCAGCGCGCCCTGTCCTGGCACCCAGCGTTTCAGCGTGTAACTCAGCAGGGCCATGTACGCGGCCATGATGGCGACCAGCGCCAGCATCACAAAACTCGTCAACCACAACGGTGCGTGGCCGATGGTGTGAATGCTGTTGTACAGCCAGTAGGTGCCGGCGAGATACGTGCCGGCCGTGAACAGAAAGCCGCGCTTGGCCGCCTGCTTCGGCGTCGCATGCTCCCAAGCCAGGAACAAGAACACGAAACAGGCGATGCCGATCGGCCACAGATTGAACGGCGCGAACGCCAGCGACACGGCGGCGCCGAACGGCAACGACAGATGGGTGTAGTACTTGAAGGAGCGCACGTTTGGAGAGAAGTGACTGGTGACTACTGACTAGTGACTGGTCGGAATGCCTCGAGATGACTGCCTGACCATGGAAGACTCATTACGCCCGCTGACCAGTCATTAGTCACTGGTCAGTAGTCACTTCTATTCTTCTTCCTTGGGCACGATGTCGCGCAGCGTGATGACTCTCAGCAAATCCAGACGCCGGCGGTCGGCCCGCAGTACTTTGAATTCGAGTCCGCCCAGCGTGAAGGATTCACCGCGACGAGGCAGCCGGCCGAGGCTGTTGATCGCGAGTCCCCCGATGGTGTCGAACTCTTCGTCGCTGAACTCAGTGCCGAAGTAGTTGTTGAATTCGTCGATGCGCGTCTGCGCCTTGACGGTGAACTGGCGCTCGCCTTCCTTGCGAATGTCCAGGTCGTCGTCGGTGTCGTACTCATCGCCGATGTCGCCGACGATCTGCTCCAGCACGTCCTCGATGGTGACCAGGCCGGACACGCCGCCGTACTCGTCGACCACGATGGCCATGTGATGATGACTGACGCGGAATTCTTTCAACAACACGTTGAGCCGTTTGCTCTCGGGAATGAACACCGCCGGGCGCAACACTTCCTTGATATCGAAATTGGTACGACCGCCTTCGGTGAAATAACGCAGCAGATCCTTGGCGAGCAGGATGCCGACGATCTGGTCGCGGTCCTCGCCGATCACCGGATAACGCGAGTGGCCCGAGTCCACCACCATCGGCAGGATCTCCTCGGGTGGATCGTCGCGATTGACGATGACCATCTGCGAGCGCGGCACCATGATGTCGCGCACCTGCAGCTCGACCACTCGCAACACGCCTTCGAGCATCTGGTGCGCTTCGGAGTCGATGATGCCCCGCTCGTGCGCCTGACTCAGCACTTCATTGAGATCGTCCAGATCGCGCGGCTCGCCGGAGAGCGAGCCCGTGATCCGACGCAGCCAACTGTTGGTGTGACTGTGTTCTTCAGGCATAAGGGTCGTGGTATCCGAATTGCGCCAATATCTTGGTTTCACGAGCTTCCATCACTTCGGCGTCGCGATCGTTCTCATGATCGTAGCCCAGCAGGTGCAGGACGCCGTGCACTACCATGTGGGCCCAGTGAGCCTGCAAAGCCTTGCCCTGCTCGCGCGCTTCACGCGCCACCACGGGTGCGCAGATCGCGAGATCGCCGAGCTCGGCAAACTCCTTGGTTGGAAATTTCGGCGGCTCTCCGGCCGCGCCCGGCGACAGCGACGCCGCAGGGAAGGACAAAACATTGGTGGGCTTGTCCTTGTTACGCCAGGTGCGATTGAGACGCCGACTCTCGGCGGCGCCGACCACACGGATGGTGAGCGCGAGCTCATTGTCACTGCGGGACAACTGTCTGACGCAGGCAGCCTGCGCCCACCGATTCAGGTTCCGGGCATGCGGGACGCCGCGACGCGAACTTGCCATTTGAACGGTCACGGCCAACTTCAAGCTCCGTTGCCTCCAGGCCGGTCCGGCACCGCCGCCGCCTGTTTCTGTTCATAAGCCTGCACGATTCGCTGTACCAGCGGATGCCGGACCACGTCGCGCGAGGTGAAGTTCGTGAACGCCACGCCATCCACGCCGGGCAGCACGTTCATGACGTGCTTGAGGCCGGACAGCTGTTGCTTGGGCAAATCGGTCTGGGTGATGTCGCCAGTGACCACGGCCTTGGAGCCGAAGCCCATGCGCGTCAGAAACATTTTCATTTGCTCGACCGAGGTGTTCTGGGCCTCGTCGAGAATGATGAACGAATCGTTGAGCGACCGGCCGCGCATGAACGCGAGCGGCGCGATCTCGATCACCTGACGTTCGATGGCGCGCGCCACGCGATCGAAACCCATCATGTCGTAGAGCGCGTCGTACATCGGACGCAGGTATGGATCGACTTTCTGGCCGATGTCGCCGGGCAGGAAGCCGAGCCGCTCGCCCGCTTCGACCGCCGGACGCACCAGCACGATTCGACGCACGCGATCGGTCTGCAGCGCTTCGACCGCGCAGGCGACGGCCAAATATGTTTTGCCGGTGCCCGCGGGTCCGATACCGAACGTGAGATCGTTGGTATGAATGTTGTGCAGATATTGTTTCTGATTCTGGCCCCGGCCGCGAATGCCGCCGCGCTGGGTGTGAATCAGCACTTCATCCGAGGGTCGCGGGGGGACCAAGACGGGCGCCGTTGTCGCTTCTTCCATGCCTGCCTCCTGCACAGCCAAGTGCACACGATCCGGTGTGATTGATTCTTTGGACGACAGCTCGAACAAACGTCGCAACACCCGCTCGGCCGCGATGGCCGCCGCGGTGGTGCCGGACACTTCGATGAGACCGCCACGACGATTCACCTGCACGTTGAGCCGCTGCTCGATGTGCCGCAGATTCTCGTCCATGGGGCCGACGAAATTGGCGAGCCGCGCGTTGTCGACCGGCTCGAGCGCGAGCTCGCGCGTTGCTACGGAAGCGTTCAATGCGCCACCCGTGAACGATTGACGCGCATCACTGCCCGACTGCCGCGAGCACGGGCTCATCGGCTGCGACCAGGCGGCCGCGCAGTGAGTTCGGCATCGCTTCGGTGATGAGCACGTGGGCGAACTGATTGATTAGCGAGTGCGGGCCATCGAAGTTCACCCAGCGCATGTTCTCGGTGCGGCCCGCCAGCTGTCGCGCATCTTTTTTCGCCGGCCGCTCCACCAGCACGCGTTGCACGGTGCCGACCATGCGACGGCTGATCTCCAGCGAATGTTGATTGATGCGCGCCTGCAGGATCTCCAGACGCTGTTGTTTCTCTTCGTGTGTCACATCGTCCGGCAACGACGCCGCGGGCGTGCCGGGGCGACGGCTGTAGATGAAGCTGAAAGACTGATCGAAGCCGACGTCGGCGATCAGGTTCATGGTCGCTTCGAAATCGCGCTCGGTCTCGCCCGGAAAGCCGACGATGAAGTCGGACGAAATGCTGATGTCGGGACGCACCGCGCGCAGTTTGCGGATCT